>JAVETN010000031.1 GCA_034006035.1 Desulforegulaceae bacterium | reverse complement strand
AAGCCCGCATTAAAGCCCTTGCCGAAACCCACCCCGCTGTCCGGAAAATCAAAAATAACGAACCTCTCACCGATTACGACCTCGAACAGCTTGAGGAAACCCTCCTGAACGCAGCCCTCGCCCCTGACAACCCGAAACTTTCCAGCCTAGCCAGCCTTTTCGACCTCTACCCCAGCCAGCAGGCTTCGCTTACGGACTTCATTCGCCAGGTGCTGGGCCTCTACTCCTCCCCCTCCCCCGACGCCCTGATCAAAGACGCCTTCCAGACCTACATAATCGGAAACAATAAACACTATTCCTCAGACCAGCTCAACTTCATCCTGACCCTCCAGACCGTCTTCCTGAAAAAGAAGCACATCGAATACTCCACCCTCTGGCAGCCCCCCTTCACCAACTTCGGCACAACTTCCCCCTTCCCGATGTTCAGTCAGGAAGAGTTAAATTCTTTTATAAATATCTGTACTGGGTTAGAAAAAGAAATTTTTGAATAAATATTTAAATCGTTATTCTGTATGGCAGGTGATAGTTTGAGTAAAAGAATTCCCAAAAGATCAAAGGAATTATTAAATAAATCTATTGAGAGCTGCTTACTTGCTGTTGAGGTATACAATAAACCACAAACTAAGTTCCGATCAGGCGGCTACATTGTTCTAATGACAATTGCATACACATCACTATTTCATGCCATCTTTGAAAAATATAGAATAAAGTATTACCACAGGGAAAAAGGCTCAAACAAATACATAGTAATTGACGGTGAACACAAAGCATGGGAACTTTCTGACTGCTTAAAAGAATATTTTAAAAATTGTGGAAAAGAAGAGTTGCCTATCAGAAAAAACGTTGAGTTTTTCATACCTTTAAGGAACAAAATTGAACATCGCTTTATGCCAGAACTGGACGATGAAATATTTGGCGAGTGCCAAGCACTGTTACATAACTTTGAATACATACTTATAAAGGAATTTGGGGAAAAATATGCGATCAGAGAAAACCTAGTTTTTTCCCTACAATTTGCAAAAACTTATCCTTCATCTAAAGGAAAAGAAAGCCTTGTAAAGCAAAATAAAGGATTTGAAAAAATAAAGAGTTATATAACGGATTTCAGGAATTCTTTAGATGAAGAAACCTATTCTGATCAAAAGTATCGTTTTAATGTGTTTTTACTCCCTAAATTAGTAAGCAACAAAAATAAGGCAGAATACGCTATTGAATGGGTTGAATATGATCCAAACGATCCTGAAGGAATGAAAAATTATGAACGAATCGTTGGTATCATAAGTGAAAAAGTAAAACCTGTTTCGAATTCTGGATGTCTTAGAGCTAAAGAAGTTTGTGATCTCGTAAAAAAGGAGCTTAGAAAAGTATATGGAGAGGACTTTAAATTTAGCTATTCGACACATCATCCTATTTGTTGTACCCACTACAAAATCAGACCAAAAAAAGAGGATCAAAATCCAGAAAAAACAAACCCAAGTTTTTGTGTATATGACGACGTTCATAAAGACTATGTATACACTAAGGAATGGGTAGATTTTTTAGTCAAAAAGTTATCCGACAGAGAAGAATTAATTAAAATATTACCTACTTTAAAGAGCCAAATTCAAAGGTTGGACAATGAAAAAACAAGCGATTCTACCCCGCAATTAGAAAACAATGAAATTGAAACTGAAACATATCTTTGATTTTGAATAGGGAAAAAAGTAGATCTGCAAAAGCATTGAAAAAAATCTGTGTATGTGAAGGTTGAAAAATGGAAAAAAAACTGCCTGAAGGATGGAAAGAATATAAGATAAAAGATATTGGGGATGTAGTAACAGGAAGTACTCCTCCAAAAAAAGACCCAGAAAATTATGGTGGAGTTTTACCTTGGATAAAACCTCCTGATCTGGATATAGATAAATTTGTATCTACTTCAGAAGAAACAATTTCAGAAACGGGGAGAAAAAAAGTAAGGTTATTACCTAAAGGCTCGGTTTTAGTCTCTTGCATTGGCAACATTGGTAAAGTTGCTATTGCAGATACAGAATTATGTACAAATCAACAGATAAATAGCATAATTCCGGATGAAAATATAGTTGTTTCCGATTTTTTGTACTACACAATTAAAAAAATACGTCCTTATCTTGAAAATATTGCTTCTTCTGCTGTAGTTCCATTGTTGAATAAAACTGATTTTTCCAACATCAATATAAAATTGCCACCTCTCGAAACCCAGAAAAAAATCGTCTCCATCCTCGAAAAAGCCGAAGAAACGAGAAAACTTCGGGCACAGGCGGATGAGTTGACTCAGAAACTTCTTCAGAGTGTGTTTTTGGAGATGTTTGGAGATCCAGTAAAGAATTCAAGAGAATGGAAATTGCATAAATTGGGAGAAATCGGTAATTGGACAAGCGGAGGTACTCCTTCTAGGTCAAAGCCTGAATACTTCCATGGAGAAATCCCTTGGTTTACTGCTGGAGAATTAAATGATTCTTATGTATACGGTTCAAAAGAAAAAATCACAAAAGAAGCCCTGAATTCATCATCAGCTAAGCTTTTCCCTGCTGGCACTATGCTTATAGGAATGTACGATACTGCAGCATTTAAAATGGGAATATTAAAGAATCCTGCTTCATCGAATCAAGCGTGTGCAGCTTTCTCTCCGAAAGTAGAAGTAATAAACACTCTTTTTGCCTTATATTTGTTCAAAGAAATGAAAGATTCATTT
>JAVETN010000030.1 GCA_034006035.1 Desulforegulaceae bacterium | reverse complement strand
GCCTTCTCAGATGGCGAGGTATGGATGAGATTATCTGTTTCAAAGTATTGAGTAAAATGTGAAAATTTAGTAAGTTTGAAGGGAGGAGTAGGAAGGAAGGTAAAAGAAGGTAAAGAAAATAGATCCAAATTGTAAAAATTTGTAGAAGTCCTGCCAATTATCTACCAATTTATGTTTTCTCACAAAACTTCCAGTTATAAATACAGAAAGTTTCAATAGCTGTTTATGCGATGCAGGGTAAGCGTCAGAAAAATATCTCCGTATCCGCTTCATTATGATTATCAGTATGGCCTTGCTTCAATGCTGTACTTAAAACTGGCTACTTCAAATGTAGAACTTGCGGATAAAACTCATAAAAAAAATGGTTTTAAGTTCTATACGTTTTCAAACCTTATACTTGATGACAGAATTCCCGTAAAAGACGGATTAAATTTCAGCAAAGCTCATTTTTTCCTGTCATCTCCTGACCCGGAGTTCATAAGAAGTTTTGCAGAAGGGCTTTTGTTTGAGCCTGAATTTTTTCTCGCAAATAATGGAAACAGGATTAATTTCTTAATCGAAAGAATTGAAGTTCTTCCTGTAATTCGTTTTTTGGACACCTGCACTTTCAGGACTCTTTCCCCCATTTATTTAAAAACCCTGAGGAAACAGGACGAGAGGCTGGTCGAATTCGATCTGTATCCCAAAGACTCAAAGTTTTACGAAAACCTGCATAAAAATCTCGTTGCCCGCTACGAAGAATTCTACGGATCAAAGATCGATAAGGATTTTTTTGAGGTTATGAGTGTTTCAAGTTTTAAGCCCAAGCGAGTAAAGATCGAAAACAATTATCGACGCTGCAGTTTGATTGACCTGTCACTATCTGCAAACCCTGAACTCCTGCAGTTTGCGTATGATGCGGGACTGGGGGAAAAAAACGCCATGGGATTTGGGTGTGTGGATATATTACAAGCGAATACAAAGTAAGGGGATTATGGAATGACTGACGAACCGGTTAAAGACACAAATCATGGTTTAGATGGGCAGGAGGGTGAGCCAGAAACAAACATTTACGCAGAAGTTTTCCTGGACTCGGTCCGTATTACTGGAGTTAAGGTAAATTACTATCATGTCTGCAAGACAAAACTATGGCTTTTTTCTCATAACATTAATCTTGAGAGAGGAAACGATAATGTTGCTCTGGGAAAGATTTTGCATGAAGACCGGTATAAGAAAAACTCTAAAAACATTACTATTGATGGTATAAGCATTGATTTTGTGAAAACAGGAAAACGAATTGAGATCCACGAAATCAAAAAAAGCAAGAAAATGGATGCTGCGGATAGAGCTCAACTTTTGTTCTACCTCTATTTCCTCAAAAAAAGAGGATTTGACGCAATTGGAGTTTTAAATTATCCTCTTCTGAACAAAATAGAGAAAATTGAAATGAATACAGAAGATGAAACCAAAACTGAAAGAGATATTGAGGAAATTAAAAAAATAGTCCTTGGCTCAATGCCATTGACTGTACACAAAAAAATCTGTTCAAAGTGCGCTTATGAAGAATTCTGTTTCTGTGGGGAATGTAATGACAATAATTATGAGTGAGTCTAATAGTGAAATAATTGACAAAGAGTAAGTGAGAGGAGGTGAAAGAATCCGGGAAGATTTTTACATATTACAGGACGGAATTTTAAAGAGAAAAGAGAATACTGTCTATTTTGAAAACAAGGAAGGCAGGAAGATTCTGCCGATAAACAAGATCAATTCTATTTTCGCCTATGGAAACCTGTCTTTCTCTTCTGGAGTTGTTTCCTATCTTTCAAAAGAAGGTATCCCTATTCATTTTTTTAATTATTACGGGTTTTATGAGGGTTCGATGTATCCTCGGGAAACCCTTATCAGTGGAGATCTGGTAATTCAGCAGGCAGAATTTTATCTTGATCCCGAAAAACGGCTGTGCCTTGCCGGAAAGTTTATCGAAGGAGCTTGTGGGAATATTCTGAGAAACCTCAGATATTACGCGAGAAGTCGGGAAGATATTCAGGAAGCAGTTGAAAATTATATTACCTCAATAGAAACAGAGTTTTCCAGGCTAAATGTTGCAGAAACAGTACCCTCCATGATGAGGACGGAAGGGAAAATCAGAGAACTTTATTACAATGCACTTGATGAAATATTCCCCGAAGGGTATAAGATAATAAAACGTACGAGAAGACCGCCAGAAAATAAAATGAACACATTGATAAGTTTTGGGAATTCTCTTGTCTATTCCACAACTCTTTCAGAGATTTACAACACTCAGCTTAACCCTACAATATCATATCTGCATGAGCCTTTTGAGCGCAGGTTCTCATTATCCCTGGATGTTAGCGAAATTTTCAAACCAATTCTCGTAGATAGGATAATTTTTAAACTTATTAATAAAAACATGCTGGATGATAGCTGCTTCCGGGGAGAAATTGGGAATATGTTACTCAGTGATAAAGGAAAAAAGATTTTTCTCAAAGAATATGACGAAAAACTCAAGACCACAATAAAGCACAAAGGCCTGAACAAAAATGTATCCTATAAAAGCCTTATTCGGCTTGAGTTATATAAAATTTCAAAACATGTTCTCGGGGTGGAAGATTATAAACCTCTGGTGATGTGGTGGTAAATGTACGTTGTTATTGTGTACGATGTTGGAGTAGATAGGGTAAACAAAGTAAGAAGCTTTTTAAGAGAATATATGAACTGGG
>JAVETN010000029.1 GCA_034006035.1 Desulforegulaceae bacterium | reverse complement strand
TTTATGCAACTTCGCTATCCCACAAGATGCTCAGGCCATATTCTGGATCAGTAACGACGTATTTAAAATATTCACGTGTTCCTTTTTTCCCATGCAAGCGCACTACAATTTGTCCCTCTTGAAGCAATGTTTTCATCTCAGACTCACTCAAACTTCGTTTATTCCAGCGCAAGAGTGCATTGGAGTAAACTTGAAAACGACAGGTGGACGTGGCACTAAAAACATAATCATCGTTCATATCGCGCTCTTTAATGGCATGCTCACAATGATAAAGATTTATTTTTTGACCTCTAGCGGTTATCTTTTGTGAAAGCACATTGCCACCACAAAAGGGGCATTTTCCTAAAATCATTTCTCACCTCACTGTTTTAATGCGCTTATCATAGCCCAGTAAAAAAGAGGTGATTAAAAATATTTCAAAATGAAAGAAAATAGATAAAAAAAGCTTTTTTCGCTACAATAGAAACACTAAAAAGTGGGAGTGTATTATGACAAGAGAGTTGATTTTGGACTACCTAAAAACACACAAACCCTTTTTGCAAGAACAGTTTAATGTCAAAAAAATAGGACTTTTTGGTAGCTACGCCAAAGAGCAACAAACACCTCAAAGTGACATTGACATCATTGTCGATATGCCCTCAAGTTTTGATAATTATTACGCACTCAAAGAACTCTTAGAAAAAGAGTTAGGTGCTAAAGTTGATTTGGGGCTTGAAAAGTCGATTCGTAAACTCATTAAAGAAAAAATTGCCCACGAAGTGCTTTATGTCTAATCGTGATATAAGTCTCTACATCGTCGATATTTTCATTGCTATCGATAAAATTTTCCGCTTTACATGTAAGATAAAAAATGGAGCTGAACTGCTCGTACATGAAATGGCATGGGATGCGTGCATCAGAGAGCTTGAGATCATCGGCGAAGCCACCAAAATACTCTTAAACAGCGGACTTCTTAAAAGCGAATATCGTCGCATTGTTGACTTTCGCAATCAAATCAGCCATGGCTACTTTGGAATAGATGAAGAGATCGTTTGGGATGTAATCGCACATAAATTACCTGAATATCAAGCAGAATTGGTCATGGTTGTGGCAAAAGAAAAGATTTCTCTTTTAGATGCTATTGAATATGCTAAAGCAGAAAATGAGAAGAATGTACAGGTTTTGAAGTTTTTGCAAGGGCTAATAATTTAGTTTTAATTATCACTTCTTTCAAAAACTTTATTCTTCGAGTAAAATACCGCTTTCGACAAAGTTACTCATTTTATTTAATAAAGAAATTTCCTTTTCAATAAAACATTTGTGATGCAAAACATATTTATAAATTGTATACAGTAAATTTTCATTTATGGAAATATATTTTAAATTTTCAGCAAATAAATCTGTTGGGGCTTGTATTGTGCCAGCACTAGAATTAATTTTATAGGTATTTGAGACTTTATCTTTTAATACATCAATGAGTTGTTCTTTGGTAAGCAAGTTTATATAAGAACTTTTTAATCTCAATAATGGCTTGAAAACCTTGTCTGGAATAGGTTCAATGATGGTAGGCAAAAACCCGAAACCTTCACCATATTGTTTCATTTTAAAAATAAAATTATTTTTTACAAAAATAACTGTGACCAATGTTAAAAGATAAATTGCTCTTTCATCAACGCCTTTTACTTTTTCGGCATACTCTAAACAGTTATTAAGCACTTGAATATAAATACGTGCATTTTTTTCTTCACTGAGTTGAATAGCTTCTAATATTTTAACTTTGTATTGGTCTAATAGCTTATATTTGTCATTTGTGTAAATGACATCAAAAAGCTCTTCAATCGTTGGATTGTAGAGTATAAATTTATTGACACTTTTTTCTTTAACGGTATTGAAAACTTTTGTATCATGGTGTTGAAAAAACTCTTGATTTAGAATGATGATAGTTTTGGTTTGGAAGTTTTCAGTCAGATTGGTGATAAAACCAAAAAGGTCATTCAGGTCTATTTTTGAGGACTTTCGTTCAAAATCGTCAAAGCAGACAATACCGTTTGAAAGAGCTACAGAGGCTTTATGTAATTTTTCTTTATTGGATAATTCATCTTTTAATTTAGCAATACCTTTTGGATCAATTTCAAAACCAAACAAAGAGATTTTAGGTATAAAATCGACTGACTTTGTAAAAACAGAAGAAGCTTTTTTTATAAGATCGTTATCGCTTTCATATAAAAAACTATATGCTTTCTGCAAAATTTCATTTTCAATATCTTTGATAGAATCTTTGCCATAAAGACTCACGAAAACATAACTTTTCTCTTTTTCTTTGATTTTTGGAATTAAATCTGTTTCAATGATGTTTTTCCAAAAGTGGGTTTTACCTGAACCCCATGCACCTGAGAGCATCAAGATAGTACCATTGTTATCGTCATTACCTAAGTAAGATTTGTTACCTTCAATAAGGTATTGTTTGATGCTTTCAGAATTTGCCATGAATTACAAAAACCTCTCCACAAATCTATCCAAACCTTCATCGTTCATCGCTCCACTAACACGTTCCACTTCTTTGCCATCTTTAAAGACAATTATGGTTGGAATGGAGCGGATTTTAAAACGTGAGGCTAAAAATTGCTCAGCTTCGGTATCAACTTTGGCGAACAAAACACGAAGCGGGTAGGCACGTGCGGCTTGTTCAAAGACAGGAGCGAACATTTTGCATGGTCCACACCACGGTGCCCAAAAATCGACAATGACGGGCACATCGGTACTTTTTAAAATGGCTTCTATGTTATCGCTGCTC
>JAVETN010000028.1 GCA_034006035.1 Desulforegulaceae bacterium | reverse complement strand
TGGGAGCGCAAGCTTTCTGCAGAATTAGGGCGTACATTTCTACAGGAAAAAAGAACGGTTTACCTGTTTTAGAGGGTATTCGTGCGGCGCTCATAGGAGCGCCGTTAACTATACTCTGAGCAGTTACGAATGCTTTAGATTTAGAGAAGACAAATCAACAGTATACAAGAGATATGCTGCCTACGATTATTGTTATAACTATTTCGGAGATTTCTATGTAAACAATAGAACAAAAGATATCGCCTCTTCAGAAAACATGAGTACATCATGCTTACAGCTAGGACTTTTTTTAGCGACTTGGGGAATGTACCGTAATTCAGCCCTGCATAATAGAAGTTTAAAAGTTTACGAAGTTTTGATTAAAAGAATCTCGGAAGAAAAGAGTTTATGGGAAATAGATGTGGAAGATTATTGTAAAGAGGATAAAACTGTAAATGAAGAGGCATTTAGAGCAATTGTAAATTTTGAAGAAGATGTCGTTAAACTGTTCTCCGATGAAAACTATAAAATAGAGCCTTACAAAAAAAGGTATTTTGAGGAACACAGCAGCTTAAAACATAAACCTCTGAATGTAACAACCACTCTTGCTACAAAGATAATGATGGTAGTTTTTGGATGTGTCCCAGCCTATGACAAATATTTTACAACCACTTTAAAAAATAAATCTCTGAATAAAAAATAATTACAGGAAATTTATTGTTTTTATACTACACATAAAGAAATTCTGGATGATTGTCAAGAAAAATTCACGACTCTCGATATAAAAGGCGGCTCAACAATCCATACATACAAAAAAGCGAAGATAATTGATTTGATTGGTTTCCGGGTGAGACAAGAAGAGGAAGCAAGGGAAAAGGCTGGAAATGACAAAGAGATAGATTTGTTAGCTCAGCATCCTGTTTCTCAGTCCTCTTGAGTGTAGCGAAAAGGACACCGTGCTCCCGATGCGGAATTCGGGGAAGACAGCGAGAAACTTATGGAAGCGGTTGTTAAGGGATTGTTAGAAGATGCAGCTACCGAAAAAACAGAGTTAGATAAGCCTGTTCCGCTACAGGTGGCGAGTATTCAATTAAAGTGATAGATCTTTTTTATTTTTCAGGCTTAAAGGAAAAGTTAAGTTAGAAAGGATTCCTGCCTGAAAAATAAAAAATAAGTTGTAAAAATCTGCCCTGAAAAACTATATTCAGCGTTTTTAACGTGTTTTGTTACCGAGCATCAGCTCGGGCCGATTCTTAATGCAAAAAAAGAAGACAGATTTTTAGCATATAGAATTCTTAAGTATTCAATTTAAAAAAATAAGATATTACCTTTTTTTTCTTTTTTTTGCTTTTTGAGAAGGCCGCTCTCATGTGTCGAGCGGGACAAGACAGACTCGGTAAAGCGAATGACGTTGCATCGGTCAGAGATTTTATAACTATTTTTTCGGCTCTCGTTTAGTGAAGTTCACTATTTTATCTTATAAGCTTAGTCCTCTTGAGCGAGCGAAGCGAGTGAAAAGGACGGTGGGCTTCCGAATCGCAATTCGGGGCGAAAAGGACACCGTGCTCCCGAAGCGGAACTCGGGTGCCGAAGCGGAACTCGGGCGGGACAAGAAAGACTCAGTAAAGCAAATAGCGTTGCACTGGTCAAAGATATTATAACCTAATTTTTCGGCTCTCATTTAACAATTTTCTATTTCACCTAGGATTTTCTCTATTAATGGTTTTACAGAAGGTATATCCTCATTTATCGTACTCCAAACTACTTCCAGGTCTATACCGAAATAACCGTGGATCATTTTGTCACGTGTTCCAGTCATTTTTCCCCAGGGAACTTCTGAATGTTTTTTCTTCAAAGATTCTGGTAAATTTTTTGTTGCTTCACCTATGATTTCAAGAGCTCTGGTCACGGCATATACGGTTTTTTTGTCTTCAGCAAATCCATCGAAGTCCAGCCCTTCAATAAAACTTCCGATTTTATCGATAGAATCAAGAATATCATTTAAGAAATCCACAGGATCCCTATCTTCGGCTTTCATACAACCTCGACCTCACTCAAGATACGCTTTCCTATATTGGGTTTAAGCGCACTTTTCATTACCAGATCAACCTTTACCCCCAGAAGCTCACTTAGATGGTCTTCAAGTTCTATATACTTAAACAGGCCGGGTTTCTTATCAAACTGAACCAGAATATCAAGGTCACTATCTTCGGTCTGCTCCCCACGAATATAAGAGCCAAAAACTCCAAGGTAGTTTACACTATATTTTTCTTTTAACTCTGGCAGATGTTGTCTTAATATTTTCATAAAATATTCTGCATCTTTTAGCTCTTGAGAAGGCATTGTTTCTGGAATCCTCCACGCAGTCTTCGATGAAGCACGATTAAAATCTGAATTTATGCTAACAAGTATGTGTATCATATATATTTGTCATTTTCTCAAGTTTGGTTTTTTAACAGGTTCCTTTACGGAAAAGAATCATTGAAAAAGTCGAGCAGTTCATGGGGTTGTGTGATGAACTCGAATCTAAATTGAGGAAGTCTCGGGAAGATAGCGAGAAACTTATGGAAACGGTTGTCAGGGGTTTGTTAGAAGGGGCTGCCGCCTAAATATAAAAAAGAAGTTGTGGAAATCTGCCCCGAAAAATCAGTCCTCTTGAGCGCAGCGAAAAGGACCTCGTGCTCCCGAAGCGAAACTCGGGAAGTGAAACTCGGGAAGGACGGCGCACTGTAGAGACGCAACTCTGCCGGGACAGGAAAGGTTCTGTATTGTGGATGATGTTGCAAGGATCAGAGATTTTATAACTTAATTTTTTGGCCTTAATAAAGCTCATTATTGTAACTTCCAAATA
>JAVETN010000027.1 GCA_034006035.1 Desulforegulaceae bacterium | reverse complement strand
CCGCAGCACGTGGACAAATCCCTTCTCCCAAGTCTCCCAAAGCCCAAGCCGCGCAAGAAGTAGAAACGCCGGCGTCTATCGCACATCAGACACATCCGTGGAAGATGCGGATGTCTGAGCGCTTACTTTTCTTTGACGATCGCTAAAAGAAGCGATGAACTCGTCAATGTCAGATTTCCACCAACGCAGTTTACGATCAGCAGCGATCTTAACGGGAAGTGGGGCCTTCCCCAGCGCACACCAGCGTCGCCAGGTCGTCTTATTCACGCGGAGAAGATTGCTGATCAGCCTTAAATCAATAAAAGAATCGTTAAACATGTTTTGTCTCCATACAGGGTTGATTGTTAAACAGAAAATTCTGTGCTTTTAAATCAGTTACGTGGGAAATCATTTTTTTCTTTTAAGGTGATGACATTTCTTGCCTTCAAAGATTTTTTAAAAATTGAAGGCAAGAAATGTCGATAATTTTGCAATAACTATTTCTTATCTATCACTTGATATGGCGTATGGTCATTCAGCATTCTGATTTCGGACATCCTCTCTGCTGTTATCTGTGAATAAAATTTATAAATCATTTGAGAGTCGCTGTGCCCAATAAAGTTTGCAATAGAATGGCAATCTATTCCTTTATAGATTAAGTATGTGATTCTCATGTGTCTAAAGTTGTATGGAACAAATCTTTTTTTGATATTTGATTCTTTCATTGCCGTATTGAATGATCTTTTTAATGTTGAGACCTCTTTATTTTTATAGTTTACAATATAATCAGTTGGAGCTTCTGTTCCTTTATTTTTGCAAAATTCAATATCCCATTCCCTTGATTCTTTGATTTTGTCGCTAAGAAACTGGGAAATTTCAACAGTTCTTGTATCAATAATTTTTCCACCATCTTTGTCAGATCTTTCGATGGTAATTAAGTTTTTTTCGTGTTCGACATTTGAGTGTTTAAGTTTAAATAATTCGCATGGACCAAATCGAACTCCAAGTTCATCTGCAATTAAAATAGCAATTTTTAAATGTTTTGGACTGTTTTTATATAGAATTGACTTTTCATTATTTGTAAGAAACTCTATTTTTGGTTTGTCTGAATCGCTTTCGCTTCTCCCCTTTGAGTCGCTTGCTAAGTACGTAAAAACTGGACATTTCTTTAGTTCAACTAAATCATAAAATAGCTTATCGTCTTTTCTTTCAAGAAATAAGGCAATGGCTTTTCTGAGAATGTTTAACTCTCTTTTAATTGTTTTTAATAATACCTTCTTTTTTATAGTTTTGCCGTCAACTACTTTGTCTTCAGTTCTTTCGTCGGTGTATTCTGCCAATTCAGAACGTTTCAAGTTTGAAATTAAATGATCTCCAAATTGTTTTTTTAGATTATTTACCCTGCTTTTTTCGGAATTTCTCCTTGATTCTTTGTTTCGTGAAGAGTAATAATCCAAGGCTTTGCCAATCGTTAATTCTTCGTTGTCTTCTTTTTCATCATTACAAGTATCGATGTTTAGATATTTTTTGTGATGATCATCCATGTAAAACGCTTCTTTTTCAAACTTAACCATATGTTTGAATTGTGAATCGATTTTCTTGGCTTTATTCAGGTCGTCAATCTGGATATTGACTTGTTTTTTTGTGTATGGATGTTTAAAATATACCCTGTGTGTAATTTTGCCGCTTTTGTTTTTATAAGACTTGATTGCCATGTTTTCTCCTTTTTTATTATATTTATTTTAAAATTTTTTTAGAATTTGTATTTAATCAATTTTTCAATAATTTTAGCTTCGCTATAATTATTTGTTATGATGTTAATTTGTTTTTTTGTTAAAATTCTTTTAAAATATACCCGGTATTTTTTTTGCTTTTCATCAGTGGAAAAATTCATGTTAACAAGTTCTCCTTTATGTTATGGATTATTTATTTTTTCATGTTTTCTAAAATTTCTTTCCAATATCCGTGTCGATTTTCTGTTTCTACTTGTTTTTTTTTCGGTTGATGTTTTGATTCGAACATCATGTTTAGATCCCTGCCTAGCCATCTCAATCCTTTGCCGCGACCTATTCCTGTGTCTTTGTAATAGGTTATTCCGTGTTCTAGCATAAATTTTTTTGCTGTTCTCGCTGTTTTGAATTTTAGTTTTTTAGCTACTTCCATTGCCGTGTAGATTTCGTTTGGTGCAAAAATTAATGTGCTCATGAATACGTGTTTTGGGAAACACATTTTTTTCACACATCGATGCATTTTTTTTTAAAATTTTTATTTTTTTTAATCCTCAGTTTTTTTGTTCGGTTATTACCTGGATAGTTTTCATATTATAATGGTATTGATTCACTTGACTCAAGTTTATGACATGATTTCCGGGAAACCCATTTTTTTACACATCGAGAAGTTTTTTTGATGAAAAATAAATTTTTCACCTTTGCTCATTTTGCCATCCTGTTTTCTGTTTGGTTATGTTCCTAGAAGATGTTGCATATTATAATGGTATGGGTTCACATGAATCATGTTCATAACAAGATTTCTGGGAAACCCTTTTTTTACTCATCGAGAAGTTTTTTTGATGAAAGCTGAATGCGGTTCGTGCTATGATTACGATCTCGACTACTCGTCACGGCTCAACCACACCTGCATTTACTTTTTGAGCACGCCATCACGCAAAAGGGCCAATAACCACAGGCGACTGTGACCAGTCGAACAGCCGTGGCTGTCCTTTTCTGCGAAGGCTAAACTTCACGTCTCCAGAACCATGTTCATGGGAACTGTGATTTTTTTTCCAATCGAGTGAGATTTAAAAATTGAATGAAGAGGCGAGGTTGGCGGCGGGGGTGGTATTCAAAACCCGGTATTCAAAAAAAATTTGAACAAAAAAAGGGCTTAGGTGAATACCTAAGCCCTTGATTTTTATGGTCGGGATGAGAGGATTTGAACCTCC
>JAVETN010000026.1 GCA_034006035.1 Desulforegulaceae bacterium | reverse complement strand
ACAAAAAATTTAATATGGAGAGGTGGCTGAGTGGTCGAAAGCGGCACACTGCTAACGTGTTAACCTGTAAAAGGGTTCCAGGGTTCAAATCCCTGCCTCTCCGCACAAAGCTCATAAGGTAGAGAGACCCGAGGTCTCCGCAAAATTAGCAACCTAAAACCGCCATGAATTTGGCGGTTTTGTGCTAAAATAAAGATGAAATTGGCGTCTGATGAGTGACGGGGTGAACTACCACCTTGGATACCTCCAAGGCCGTCTAAAAGGAGTAGAGGGCGAAGAAAACCTCCGAAAGCTTATTGAGAGCAATAATAAGAAAAAAAATTATGATAAAGGATAAAAAAACAGAAGCAAAAAAAGAAATCAAAAAAATCTTGAGCAATATAGATAATATTGCAGAGGGGTCAAAATTTTTGCATGAGATTGCTGGCGAATATCAAAAAGTCAGAGACACTTATTTCAATGAACTGAAAGATGAAAAAAATGCAAAGAAAATGCAAACCCTCATGGATGTCTTCAATTTTGTGATTAAGGATGGAAAACTAAGCGAAATGATGTCTGGCACCACGGGAGATGGAAAACCATGGAGTTATCCAACACTAGCTTCATTTAATGAAAAATCATTCAAACTAATTGAAAAAGAATTAAATATGGCTAAGAGTAATAAAATAAAAGCGAGGCATGCGGATTTTTTATGGATTACAAAGCGTGACCATATAAAAGCAAAGTATGCAGTTGACGCCTATCTGAATCTTATTAATGAATACGAAAAAAATGATAAAAGCACTCCAGACCAACATTTTGGATTGGATGTCTTAGAATCATTTAATCGCGCATTCCAGTTGTCAAAAGCTGTAAATTACAAGAAGAGTGAAGTTTCTAAGAAATTTGAAAGATTATTATTTGAATTTAATCCTCTAAGTAGCTCTAAGGCAAAACTGACAATAGACATGGTTGAACTTGCTATAAATAATAGGAAAGATTTCAAAGATATTGATTTTTGGAAAAAGTTAGTGATTCTATGTGAAGAACAAGTAGAAAGATTGCTAAATGAAAACAAGCAATATTTTGCAAGAGAATATCTATTGAACATTAAAAAAATTGAAGAGCTTGTTCTTAAGAAGAAAACCAAAAAATGGGATATTAAAATTGCAGAGAGTTATGTTTCCGAAGCTGATGATCATAAAAATAGGAAAAGTTTTGCAGAGCTTTCTTCATTGATAAAAGCAGTTGAGGAGTATAGTAAGTTAAAAGATTATGCAAAAGTTGAAGAGTTAAAAAAGAGATACAAAGCATCAGCTGGTTCAGTTGAATTCCATGAAATCAGCACTAAAATAGATATTTCCGATGTTATAAAAAACGCCAAAAGCAGAGCTAAGAAAATATCCAAATTAAAGCCTGAAGAAATAATAAAGGTTCTTGTTGTGTCTCCAAATTTTTTTCCCACCTTTGATCATATGGAAAAAATGGTTAATGATCAATCAAAAAAGTTTATTACGCAAGCTCTCTTTGGAAAATCTGTTTTTGATGGAAATATGAATCAAGTAAGGATTTATTCATCAGATGAGGAAAAACATTTTGCTTCAATCCTGGAACAATTTGGTCTAGGGATTTCCATTTATAGACATGAAATAGAAATAGTAATGATGGAGTTAGTAAATAAAAAAGCGTTATCATGGAAAGATATATCAGCATATTTCAAAAAATATAGTTGGTTTGGCATGATATTTGAAATGAAAAATAGAAAAGGCGAAGTTGTCTTAAAAACAAGGAAAATAATGGATCTGATCGAACCAGGCATAAAACAATATTTAAAAGCAGCTAAAAAATCTTCAGCAGGAAAGAAAATTCCATTTCAAGAAATAATGTTGGCCACAGATTCATTAGTAGTGAAAATTGAAGGCATTATAAGGGAAATGTATCAATTTCTAGGTAAGCCAACATTTGTCGTAAGGAATGATAAGGGCGGAAAGTCCATTACTTATGAAAAAGATTTAAATAATTTTCTTAGTGATGATTTCATGGAGGCTATTTTGGGGAAGGACCTGATTTTGTTGATGAGGTATTTATTAACAGAGCCCATAGGTCATAATTTAAGAAATAATGTTGGACATTGTTTAATTCAAAAAGAACATTACAGCATGTTAAATCTTCATTTTTTATTTATTATTTTACTTCGTTTGGGTAATTACAAATTTGAACTTGCCAAAAATAAAAAGTGATAATTTTTAGTTTATGTCTAACAAAAAAGAACAAAACCGTATTGAGATTCAACTGAATTTCTTTGGACCATTTCTTGAAGATTCTGATTTAAATAAAATCTTGGATCTTAGGGTAGCTGGCTTAAAAGAAGAATTTGATAGAGATTTGTTGATATCATTTTTTAATCTTCCGATAGAAGCATTATCTGAGGAGGTAATAGATAGATACATTGAAGTCACAACCAAAGAAACGCATACAGCTATTGTGCCTCATACTGAAAGACTTTTCGAGAGGCTCCTTAAGCCGCTTAGAAGCGCAAAGAAAAATTATTGCTTAGGTGAGTATTCAGCAACCATAGCCTTATGCGGAACAGTTGCAGAAATGCTAGCGCTTCTACTTTGGGAAATTAATGAGGTGAGATTAAGGGGTCAAGTAATTAAGAAAAATGAAGAAAAGGGCTTATTTGGGAAAAATTTTGATGATTTGAATCATGCAAGAAGACTTAATGTATTGAAGACTTTTGGTTTTATTTCAGATAACCAGTTTCAAAAATTTGAACAAATACGCAAGAAACGAAATTCGTATTTACACTCATGGACAGTTAATCTGTCTAATGAAAAGCAAGATGCATTAAATTCCTTTAAGTTAATCTTTCAGTTGTTTATGGAAATAACTGAAATTGGCCTTGCAGATGCAGGAACAGTTAGGGTTAATCCCAAGATATTAAAGCTTTTTAATGATATAAAATGAGACAATGGGCTGTCTTTTTCCTTAAAATGAGACAGGGGCTGTCCCGTGTCTCATTTGTCTCATTTTGCCCTCAAAAACCCGACCCGACCTCTTCAAATCCCAAGACTGGACAAACCTCCAAAAAAGCCTTACAATTCCCTATATTCATGGGTTCCAGACCGAGGTAGCCCGCCTTCGGTTCGCAGTAGCAAACCTTCGGCGTGACGCAGTCCGCCAAGGTTTGCGAAGGCGACATTTATCATAGCAAGCAAAGTCCGCCAGTAGTTACGCGTAAGCGAGATTCGCAATGCTTTT
>JAVETN010000025.1 GCA_034006035.1 Desulforegulaceae bacterium | reverse complement strand
TTGAAAAGGTTTTTGATGAGCTTGAAAACGGAGATGAAATTATTTTTGACATTACCCATGCTTTCAGATCAATTCCAATGCTTGCAATTGTTATTTTAAATTATGCAAAGGTTTTGAAAAATGTATCCCTTTCAGGGATTTAT
Source organism: Desulforegulaceae bacterium (assembly GCA_034006035.1). NCBI lineage: Bacteria > Pseudomonadati > Thermodesulfobacteriota > Desulfobacteria > Desulfobacterales > Desulforegulaceae > Desulforegulaceae bacterium. The sequence goes on along the minus strand of JAVETN010000025.1, from coordinate 4,241 downwards.
TATGGTGCAATGGAAGCTTTAGGGAATATTCCAGTAGTTAAAGAGATGGAACTGAAAAAAAGATTTGTTCCAATTTTTGAGCTTACAGCTTTTGACACTCTTTTAGACTGGTCATCTGCAATTGAAAGATTTACAAAATCAGGGGATGCTTCAAAAATTAAGGTGCTAGCAGCATCAACATTGTCCCCGCTTCTAAAACAGGCAAAAGGAAGCAATAAAAACCTTACTACATTAAACAATTTATCAAAAAATCTGGATGCTTTTTCAAAAAATATAAGAACAAACAGAAAATCAAAAAACTCGATTACTGAAAGTGCTGTAAAAATCAAACAAAATCTTAGTTTACTAGAGAATGAAAATCTTATTCCTGCATTTAAACCTCTTTTAAAACATATTGAAAAATCAGTTTCCGGGTTTGGAGATGACAGAATTAAAAACGGATTATCAGCTGTTAAGTGGTGCATGGATCACGGACTTGTTCAGCAGGGATATACAATGCTTCTGGAACTTATTTTTACAAAGATGATAATAGTTGCATCAAAAGATCCTTCGGATTTGAAAAATCGGGATTTAGCATCAAAAGCACTCCACTACATTATGAATAAAAAAACAGACAAAAGTTCCTGGCTTCCAATATCTCTTGAAAACGAAGAGTTTACTCAAAAAATGGTTGATTTTGGAGTAAAATTTGATTTTGATAAAAAATTCAGAGCAAACTCAAATCTGATCAGTCAAAATAGAAATGACTTAAACCATGCAGCAGATATAAAAACGGCTGATAAACTTATTGAAGAGCTTGAAGACATTTACATTTATTTTGAAGGGATACTTTTAAATTCAAATGAATAAACTAATTCTATTATCAACAACAGGAACAAGCCTTTTCAAGTCAAACCTTGAACCACTAGCAAAAGGCACAAAAACAACTGAGCTTTCAAATGAAAAAGAAATAACAGCTGCATTTGTATCAAATAATTTTAAAAAACTTGCATCTGAACTTTTAAAACTTGAAGGCACAGATCGGATTTGCGGAGCAGAAATAAATACAATTACAGAAATTATAAACTCAAAAATAATTGAACCTGAGCATTTAGTATTTCTTGTTTCAGATACAGACGACGGAAAAAACACAGGAATTGTTTTAAGCGAGTATTTTTCAAAGCTTAAAAATACAAATTTAAGAAAAACAGAATTTAAAATTATTAATGGGCTGCAAACCAATGACCCTCTTGTTTTTCAAACCAAAGGGCTTGCAAACCTTGTAACTGAAATTGGTAAATATATAAGAAATTTTGGAAGCGAAAATATAGCAATTGATGCCACAGGCGGATATAAAGCTCAAATTGCAATTGCTGTTGTTATTGGTCAGGCACTCAATATTCCGGTTTTTTACAAACATGAGTTTTTTAATAAAATTATAAAATTTCCTCCCATGCCTGTATCTTTAGATTATTCATTAATTGGTGATTATGCTTCAATTTTTCGCTCACTTGAAGATGGAAACCTTGTTTATCTTGAAGATGATGAAATTATAGATGATAAGTTAAAAGTTTTTTTAGAAGAAGAAAAAATTGAAGGAAAAAGAACCATTGCTTTAAGTCCTATAGGAAATGTTTTTCTTACAGCTTTTAGAATTTTAAATCCCCAAAAACCAATAGGACTTAAAGATTCTAATTTTAGAAAAAGCCCTTCTTTTGGAAATGATCATCATTATCCAGGCGGTTTTAAAAAATTTGTTCAAAAAGTCTGGGAAGAAAATTTATGGATAAGTCAAATAATTTCTCAAGATTATAGCCAGCAAAAAGGATTAAAGAAAAATGGCTTTTTTTTAAAAGACAATGGAAAAAATCACGAAATTATAGGAATTTATACAGGAAGTTTTAATGTTTGCTTCAAATTAATAACAGAAAATAATTCCAAAATTGATTTAACCTGGGCAGCAGATAAACTTAATACAAAATATTTTTAAATTTTGCTTTAATTTTGTTCTTTGACAATTGATATTGGGAAACAGACAAATAAAAGTCTTTTATTTCAGATAGTTAACTAAAAAAAACTGAGGTGGATTTTGGACAACAAATTTATTTCAGAGTAAAAATCAATATGTACAATAAAATCAAGAGTTTAACCTAAAAGTTGAGCAAAATCCACCGAGACATCAGCTTTAATCAATTATTTCAATGGTTTAAGCTTTTTTTCTAAAAAATCAGAGTGGGTAAAAACTACACGGAGGCCAAAAATCAGGGGGGTGCCTTATTTTGGCCTTGAAAACCCGCATGAATAAAGGTATACAAAAGGCAGGAGTCAGAAATAAGCCTCGCTTCGAGAGGATTAAGACTAGTTATTTCTTCTCCGTACTTTTCGTTGTAGCAATGGTCAGAAATAAGCCTCGCTTCGAGAGGATTAAGACATCTCTCAACTGCGTCTGAAGGTAAAGGCATTATTTCCGTCAGAAATAAGCCTCGCTTCGAGAGGATTAAGACAGAACATATTCCCTATTGTATCGTTAGTTTATTTTAAGTCAGAAATAAGCCTCGCTTCGAGAGGATTAAGACAGTATTCTTCCTCAAATGTTTCTATTACTGGTAGTACATGTCAGAAATAAGCCTCGCTTCGAGAGGATTAAGACAAAATTCCCAGCTTGAAAACTGGGATAAAATTTTTGTCAGAAATAAGCCTCGCTTCGAGAGGATTAAGACAATAAAACGGGAATAGGTGAACAAAAAACTACATTACCCGTCAGAAATAAGCCTCGCTTCGAGAGGATTAAGACTTAATACACGGGAACCTCGAAAAGAAATCCCGTGTAATCGTCAGAAATAAGCCTCGCTTCGAGAGGATTAAGACCAATTTCTCAGCGAGCTTATCACCCTCCTCACGGAGAGTCAGAAATAAGCCTCGCTTCGAGAGGATTAAGACTTCCAGACGATATACTCGTCTGAAACAATCAGTAGTTTTGTCAGAAATAAGCCTCGCTTCGAGAGGATTAAGACTTAGTTGCTAGAGCTCTTTCTCTGAAGAAGCGATACGTCAGAAATAAGCCTCGCTTCGAGAGGATTAAGACTAATAAGATGCTCCGCAAGGGCTTTTAATTTTGTTTTGGTCAGAAATAAGCCTCGCTTCGAGAGGATTAAGACGGTGTCTTTTGCTATAATTGTTTCTCATTTTATTTCGTCAGAAATAAGCCTCGCTTCGAGAGGATTAAGACGAAGTCTATCCAGAACAGAGTCTGGGACAGAATCTACGAGTCAGAAATAAGCCTCGCTTCGAGAGGATTAAGACTTATGCCATGCAGCTGAACAAATTTCCAAACAGCTATGTCAGAAATAAGCCTCGCTTCGAGAGGATTAAGACTTCAGGAACATCATCTTTAGGATCTTTTAATTTAGTTGTCAGAAATAAGCCTCGCTTCGAGAGGATTAAGACAAAGCTGAACAACACCGTCAACGTCGTCCTCTATGCTGGTCAGAAATAAGCCTCGCTTCGAGAGGATTAAGACTTGAAACTAAGCTTTTTTTCTAAGCTTAGTTTCAACGTCAGAAATAAGCCTCGCTTCGAGAGGATTAAGACTTATATAAAGAGCTTTTGAACAAAGTAGTCCTATTAGGTCAGAAATAAGCCTCGCTTCGAGAGGATTAAGACTTCATTTAAAATGTCAAGAATGTTTAATTTGTTTTCTAGTCAGAAATAAGCCTCGCTTCGAGAGGATTAAGACTTTGATATAATCAGGGAAATCTCTTTTGTTTGAACATCTGTCAGAAATAAGCCTCGCTTCGAGAGGATTAAGACTATTTGTAGTCCATTTTAATAATTTCTTGCGTTGTAATGTCAGAAATAAGCCTCGCTTCGAGAGGATTAAGACTTGAGGACTTCTTCTTGGCTAGGAAGCAGGCTATGTCAGAAATAAGCCTCGCTTCGAGAGGATTAAGACTTCATCTTCTACCATATCATCGAAGGTAAAATCTAATGGTCAGAAATAAGCCTCGCTTCGAGAGGATTAAGACTTATCATATTCATATTTAAACCAATATCCATTAGCATGGTCAGAAATAAGCCTCGCTTCGAGAGGATTAAGACATAAATACAATTATCATTGTTATCATATTCATATTTAGTCAGAAATAAGCCTCGCTTCGAGAGGATTAAGACTTATCATATTCATATTTAAACCAATATCCATTAGCATGGTCAGAAATAAGCCTCGCTTCGAGAGGATTAAGACATAAATACAATTATCATTG
>JAVETN010000024.1 GCA_034006035.1 Desulforegulaceae bacterium | reverse complement strand
TGCAAGATGCTGCCGATCTGCATGGGGGGCTGTGCCCACCAGGCTATGTTCATTAATTCGGGCAGACCTGAGTGCAAGGAATGGAAATATGGTCTGGAACATTACGTTCGGGCTAGATTTTCTTATTTAAAGGCTCAGAGAGCAGCTACCGATAAGTCCTGCTAATGTGTCCGAAAATGGCTGTATTAAGGGGTCGCCTGAGACTTTAAGAGATTTGCAATATCTTACAGGAAATCCGGGGAACCTGTACTCACGAATTTATTCAGGGAGGACTCGAGCCCACGAATAGCCTTGTAACAGGCTAAAAACCCACCCTTTCGGAAGAAAACGATTCCATCATTTTTTTATTATTGATGTCTTCGGATCATACTCACGCGACCTCTTCAAAAATCCTTTTCCCAGTTTCCTGTTTTAATGCGCTTTTTTCATTACGAGATCCATTCTACGCCAAATAAATGAAGTCAAAGTGACCGCATAAATTATAATATTTGATTTTATAGACCAATCTGTCCTTGTTAATTTGGCTTTATAAGTCTGGTTGAAAGTGGAGCTATGGAAAGTAAAGATTTCATAAGGACAGAAAATTACAATCTCAGGCTGAAACCTACAGGAGCCAGGAAGATGTTAATAAGTTTTCCAATATACTGAACAAAAAAGTAAGTTACCAAGGGAAAGAAAGCACCTGGAGTTATGTTATCTTTTTGAAGGTAAGGGAATTAGCCCATTATCTCACTAGCAAAAAGGAAAAACTGGACTTTGTTAAACCTGAATATGGGATTGAGAGGATTGATTCCTATGACATAAGGCAAAAGATTCTGAGTATTTCTTATGTTGACTGGAAGAAACTAAGGTTTTCCAAGGCACATTGCATTATATGAAGCAAAATGCTATGTCAGATAAGCCGTTTACTCTTAACTCTCATGTTCTAGATAGAGTGAATAAGTGGTAGGCTTTGGTTTCAAGTCAAAGGTAAAATGTGTATGTTTTTACTGTAAAATGTAAAAATGTAAATTTACAGGTAAAATAGAAAAACGATATCAAGAGAAATTGTAAATTTTGCATCTTTTAGTAAAATGGCATCAATGGAAGTTGTGAAAGAGTTGTAAAATAGCAATTATTTTATACCTTTTAGTAAAATTCACGGACGTAACAAAAAATAAGTGAAAAATTAGAAGAATAAAACTCATCACACATTAGAAAATACTTACATATATTTGTCAATTAAAACTTTAAGTTCTTCTCTATCGACTAGTTTAATACCATTAGCATTCCCTAATTCCATTGCAGATTTTGTAAAGTAGCTATTTGTTACAACACTACAAGAAGTGCACTTATGAAAAGCCTGAGAGGCTACCACTTCTTGGACTGCTTTATTTGAGACGTTTTCTCTATAGTTTTTAGTTTGTACAGCAGTTCTCTCACCAAACTTGGTTATTATAAGGTCTGCTCCTTGATCACCTGATTTTGGAGTTTGTTCAACTAAATATCCCATTTTTTCATAAAGTGAGCCTATGAAATTTTCAAACTCGTAACCATCCATATTGTCAACATCATTAATTGTGAATCTTTCATTTGCATCAGAAATCAGACTCACACCAAAGATTTTAGTACTCATAAGTTCTTTAAATTCATCTAAAGTTAGATTTAACATTTTAATCTCTACTAGAGATGGATTTGTGATCTCAAGCTCTAATAAAAGCATAAAAAACATATCCATATTAGCATCTATATCATTTTTAGACACTTTTATAAACTGCTTTATTAATTGTGTCTCATTTGAAGGATGTGGTGCTAACATTTCTTTCTTAAAATTTACATAATTTTGTTTTTTTATAGCACAAGTAACAAGATCTTCCAATACCTTAATATCGTGAAATCTTGTCCCTCTTTGAACTAGAAGTTTGTTTAGCTTCTCAAGGTCTGATTTCTCAAAATGGGTATCATATTTTTTCGCGAACTCGTAAATCAGCCCAAAATTATATGTTGATTCAAAAATGTGAAAGGAGTCACCCATTCCTTCAAGAGAGATGATATTTGTAAAATAAGATTTTATTGCTTCTTCAATTTCATCAGAGGTTCTTTTTTGGGATAAATAAAGCAATCTTTTAAATTCATTTATATGTTCTGGATAATTATGTAGGTAGGTTGATAAAAAATACTGGACAAACTCCTCAAGTGTAGCTGGATTTTTATTTAAAATTACTTTAAATTTTTCTTCCAAATTTTGTTTCTCTTCCATTAATTTATTATCAATTTTTCTCTTAGCCGCTTCTCTTTTTTGAAGGTTTACTTCATCAATAGCTTTTACTTTTTCAAAGCAAGTTTTAGTTTCTGAGTGTGCACCCATCTTACGATAGGTATTTCCTTTATTAGACCAAGCTCTTTTAAAGTTGGGGTTAATTGAGGTTGCTCTATCATAGTATTTTATAGCCTCTCCATATTTTCCTTCATTTGACAGTGTACAACCTTTATGGAAATATTCACTAGCCACAGTGGATGCACAATTGTGATTAAACGAAATCGCTAGATTATAAAATATTTTAGCTTCATTATGTTTTCCTTCACCTGATAATCTCCAGCTAATTTCCATTAATGTGGTAGCGACATCATTTGCATACATTGGATTAGCTAAGATCGCTTTATTGTAAAATTTTATAGCTTCTTCATACTTCCCTTCATCTGACAATCTATAACCTATGCTACTTATTTTCCTAGCTGCATCGTCTGCATATCTATGATCTACTGAGACTGCTCTACCACAATATTCTATAGCTTCATCATATTTTTCTTTTAATGATAATTCCCAACTAATATTAATCAAATTCCTAGCTTCATCTTTTTCCGAATATAGTTGAGTATATAATTTAGAATCAATATTTTTTACTTTTTTAAAACAATGCATAGCTTCTTGATATCTGCCCATGTTAAGAAGTGTGTTTCCTTTGTTATACCAAGCATATACATTTTTTGGATTGGCTGAGATTGCTATATCGTAACACTTTATGGCTTCTTCGATTTTTCCCTCTTTTGACAGTCTACAACCCTCATCCAGCAATTTACTTTCGTCTAACTTCTCCAGTTCTGAGTTTATGAACATCCTTAAAGATTCGTTACTAATTTTACTCTCATTTTTCTTAGTATGAATCATCTTTTTTAGATCTTGGAGTTCACTTCTTGAAGGTTCTCTTTTATATTTTTGAACAAACTCACGTATTATTTTATAATTTACAGGTTCTTTCAGTTCACTTATTACTTCGCAATTTTTAGTTTCCTTCAATAATCGAGTACTTTTTTCATCTTTTCTCTGACCAAAAATATAAATGAGTATTAATACTCCAATAAAAAAAATTAACACTGAACTCATAGACAAACCTTCGCTTGAATAAATTTTAGTGGGATAATATGAATATTATTTATATATTATCTTTTTTCTGGAAAAGAGTGGATTTTAAAAGAGTATTTTTAACAAATTTATATAAGTATATCGAATTATAGGTACATTTTGAGCTGAGAAGAACAGGTGATTTAATTTTATCTAGGTTTTATAAATAGGAAGAATATTTAATCTTCAAATTATGTATAAAAATAATCTATTTGTTCAGACAAACGCTGAAACTTTCTTTCCGCAGATGTCTTCAAAAAAATAACAGTTTTCTTGCTATCGTTTTTGGAGAATTATTTAAAAAATTTGCAGTAATTATCTTAACTGAAACTCATGGAAATGACTGCTGGAAATTTTCAATTAAGGCAAAAAGCCGAAAATTTTGGAAAATTTCAAAAATAAATGTTGGAGTAACCAAGGCTAATTTCAGAAAAAACGATAGCAAGAAAAATTGTAAAAATTGAAAGGACATCTGTGGAAAGTGGGCTGAAAAAGAAGAATCAATTTTTATTAAGTAATATTTTTTAAAATTTTATGTTTGCAAAGAACTTACAGCTACGTATAAAAAATAGTTTTTATTTAAACATCTATATAAAATAATACTTGATTTTTTATTAGGGGAACTTTCTAACCTGACTTTGACAGTTAGATAAAAATAAGTGCTCCCTGTTTTATGTTCTTTGGTCAAATGAACATCACAAAACAGAGAGCATTTCCTACAATTCCTAACAAGAATGTGTTCCTATTGGCTCGATCCTTGCTGTCCAACTTTTTTATGAAAAGCTTAACTTCTGTGACATTTTTGGCAAATATAAAAGCAAGGGCCTTGATCTCAATAGTTTACTAATTGGTTTGTTAAGCTACAAACTTACTGAGAATTTTAGTATTAAAGAAGCTGGCAAATGGTTAAATCAGAAAGAGATTCTCGATATCTTAAATCTTGAACAGTTTCATGAAAGAGTTCTTTACAGAACTCTTGAACTTTTAGGACGTAACAGAGAGGAAATTCTCTCT
>JAVETN010000023.1 GCA_034006035.1 Desulforegulaceae bacterium | reverse complement strand
AGAAGGTGATGAAGCCATGAGAATATTACTGAAAGAAAATCCGGAAATAAACAAGGCTCATGATAAATATGTAGCCTTCACAAGAGACGAAGAACTTCTTGATGCCTATGAAGCCCACATGAAATGGCAGCGGGATTATAATTCGGGTATTGAATCTGCCAGACGTGAAGGGGAAAAGAAAGGAATACGTATAGGAGTAGAGAGAGGCAGACAGGAAGGCATGCGTGTAGGTGAAGAGAGGGGTAGACAGGAAGGTCTTGAAAAAGGCCAGTATCTTGCACAACTAGCCATGGCAGAAAAAATGCTGAAAAAAGGTTATGATATTGAAACAGTAAGTGAGTTTACCCAAATACCTGTATCAGACCTGAAAAAGATTTAAATTTACAGGCATACTTCAAGCTTAAATAAGCATCATGGAAATCTGAATAAAAAAAATCCCATTCTGGTTTATTCCGGAATGGGACTTATGTTTTTATAAAGGCTGAAAGCAGTTTCTTACCTGACCATGGGCTGTAATACCCTTTCTCCGGGATTTACAAGATCAATGCAGGTTTCAGTGCTGTCAGACTTATTGCAGACCACAGGAATATTTCTTTTACTGATTTCATTAATAAGATCTTCGGCAAATATGGCAGCAAGTTTTTTACAGCTTATAACCCTGCTTTTGGTGTTTTCCTGGAGAAAAAATTCAGGATCTATCCTTGCCTCAAACACAGGATATTCACTTTCAGGATCACCAGCTCCAAAGATATATAAGGTCATGTCAAGACTATTCCAGTGACAGTCATTTATAAACTCAAATTTTATGAGAGAAAGATCCTCAAGGGTTTCATCTACACTGATAAACTCTGCAACAATATCTTCAAGTTTAAGGATATTATCTGTAATAAGCATCTTTGTATCTCCTTAAATAAAACAGCCGGACACACACAATATCCGGCTGAAAAAGTTTTTTGACTGGATAGGTTGGATGGGTCAATTTCAGGGTATGGGATTTAAGCTCCATACATAGGGCTTTGATCTGATGCGGCTTTATTTATTCCGGGTCCAGGCAAATATCTGGAAGGAGAGTATCAACCTTTTGTTTAACATTGTTATTGTTTTTATAGGAATGCAGCCGGGCCAGCACAGAAGCCATTACAGCAAGGTCGTCAATATAGCCTGCTGGTATGATAAAGTCAGGTATGGCATCAACAGGACTGATAAAATATCCCAATGCCAGAATAATACTGGTCTTTGCCCATAGGGGGATATGGGGCTGAGTCAGTACGGCATATAAAGTAACAGCAGTCCTTATAATCTTACATCCGGCTGTACCCGGTAAGGATTTTAATTTTTCCCAGAATTTTTGATCTGAATATGATCTTTTATATTTCTTTTGGTTGATTTGTAATTTTAGGCGAGCATTGTTCATTAATACCTCCGTTAAATAATTACCCGGGTTTGAAGTTTTGCAGGTAATCTTCAGGCTATAGATGGGTAAAGACAGGTCTGTTTAAAGATATAGGGTTTAATACGGGGTCGGACCACGCTAAGTGTTTGAAACATATACAAATATTTTTCAAATAAGGGCTTGAAACAGGCTTAGAGTGGTCTTTTTAGCCCCAAAATGAGAAATGTGCAATAATACGGAGTACAATAATACGGGGTCGGACCACGCTAAGTGTTTGAAACATATACAAATATTTTTCAAATAAGTGCTTGAAACAGGCTTAGAGTGGTCTTTTTAGCCCCAAAATGAGAAATGTGTCCAGAGTCCCCAGGAAGAAAGGGGACAGGCACAATAATCATTACAACTTTTACCTGAAATATTATCAATTACTTCTTTTTTTAATCAAATCCGAGTTGACTAAACCTTCCTGTAAATATAAATTATATCCATATTTTAAATAAAAATTTAAAAAGGAATAAGCCTTGGTATATGTAAAGCCAACTTCAGACATATTCATAAAATATTTATTTGGCAGGGAAAAAGAATAAAGGGGACAGGCACAATAATCATTGTTTATTTGGCAGGGAAAAAGAATAAAGGGGACAGGCACAATAATCATTGCAATTTTGATCTGAATCATGCTAAGTTTGAAAAAACTTAAAAGGAAAAAAACTATGCCAAGGTCAGCCAGATTAACCGATTCTGAAAATCCAACCATATATCATGTAATGTCGAGAACTGCATTGGATGGTCTTCCAATGGGAGGAGAGGAAAAAGATTATCTTTTACATCTTATTCAGGCATTTTCATCATTGTATTTTGCAGAAATTTTAGGCTTTACAATTTTAGATAATCATTTTCATATAGCCGTAAAAATGCATCCATCAGATTATGTCACCGATGCAGAGCTTATGGAAAGGCTAAAGAGTTTTTACGGCAAGGACCGAGAATTTACACAATCCGAATTTCCCGCAATTCGTGAAAAGTTGTCTGATCTTTCTTGTTTTATGAAAGACATTAAACAAAATTTTACACGCTGGTATAATAAGAGAAACAACAGGTACGGGTTTTTCTGGGGAGGAAGATTTAAAAGCGTTATTGTGGAAAAGGGGGAAACTTTAATAAATCTGCTGGCATACATTGATCTTAATTCAATTCGAGCCGGAATAGTTGAAAAGCCTGAAGAATACAGATGGTCATCAATTGCATATCATGCTCAGACGGGAAACAGAAATAATTGGCTTTCAACAGATTTTGGCCTTGATGAATGGGGTGATTTCACTGATAAAGAAAAAATTGTCTTGTATCGCCAGTTTGTTTATGAAGTTGGTGCTGTAGGCGAAAAAGGAGTAATTCCAGCAAAAGTTGTGGAATCAGGAAAGAAAAATAAATACAGATATTCAACTGTAGAAAGATTCCGCCTTAGAACAAGATGGTTTACAGACAGCGGAATAATAGGAAGCAGGGAGTTTGTGGCATCAAAACAGAAATTTTTCAAAGGTGTGCTTAACAAAGATAAGCCAAGTACCTGGCCGGTTTGTGGACTGGAGAGCTTTTTTTCTTTAAAGCGTTTGTCTGAAGGGTGATTTTTTTGCATGCTGTTTAGGTTGAGTAGGTCAAGGGGACAGAAGTTTACTTTTTATATATATTGACATATCTTTCAGGTACTTTCTTTTTTAATCAGATCCGAGTTGACTAAACCTTCCTGTAAATATAAATTATATCCATATTTTAAATAAAAATTTAAAAAGGAATAACCATTGGTATATGTAAAGCCAACGTCAGACATATTCATAAAATATTTATTTGGCAGGGAAGAAGATAAAGGTCTTTTGCTCAATTTTGTAAACTCAGTTCAGGAAAACATGAATTTTCCCTTTATTAAAGATATAGAACTGAAAAACACCTTCAATATAAAAAATCTGGCACTTGACAAGGAGTCTGTCCTTGATATCAAGGCAGTTTCTGAAACCGGAGAAATTTACAATATAGAAGTCCAGACTTCAGGAGACAATATTTTCAGACACAGGTCTTTGTATTACTGGTCAAGACTTTACTCATCTCAGCTTAAAGAGGGAGAAATATATGGAAGCCTTTGTCCTGTTATCTGTATAAATATTTTAGATTTTCATTTGTTTAAGGAAACAGGCAGATATCATTTGTGTTTTATGCTAAGGGAATTTTCCGATCCAGAGCTTTTTTTGTCAGATCATCTGGTAATGCATTATCTTGAACTTCCTGAATTAAAAGGTTATAATAAGGGAAAACAGCTTGAAAAATGGCTGTATTATTTAAAGAATGAAGGAAAAACAGAAGGTGATGAAGCCATGAGAATATTACTGAAAGAAAATCCGGAAATAAACAAGGCTCATGATAAATATGTAGCCTTCACAAGAGACGAAGAACTTCTTGATGCCTATGAAGCCCACATGAAATGGCAGCGGGATTATAATTCGGGTATTGAATCTGCCAGAAGAGAAGGGGAAAAGAAAGGAATACGTATAGGTGAAGAGAGAGGCAGACAAGAAGGCAGACAGGAAGGTCTTGAAAAAGGCCAGTATCTTGCACAACTAGCCATGGCAGAAAAAATGCTGAAAAAAGGCTATGATATTGAAACTGTAAGTGAGTTTACCCAAATACCTGTATCAGACCTGAAAAAGATTTAACTTTACAGGCATACTTCAAGCTTAAATAAGCATCATGGAAATCTGAATAAAAAAAATCCCATTCTGGAACATAAAGGGGTCAGAAGTTTACTTTTTACTTTTTATATATATTGGCATATCTATTAATTAAAGGAGACAGGCACAATAATCATTAGAACTTTTACCTGAAATATTATCAATTACTTCTTTATTTAATCAAATCCGAGTTGACTAAACCTTCCTGTAAATATAAATTATATCCATATTTTAAATAAAAATTAAAAAGGATTAACCCCATTGGTATATGTAAAGCCAACGTCAGACATATTCATAAAATATTTATTTGGCAGGGAAGAAGATAAAGGTCTTTTGCTCAATTTTGTAAACTCAGTTCAGGAAAACATGAATTTCCCCTTTATTAAAGACATAGAACTGAAAAACACCTTCAATATTAAAAATCTGGCACTTGACAAGGAGTCTGTTCTTGATATCAAGGCAGTTTCTGAAACCGGAGAAATTTATAACATTGAAGTACAAACTTCAGGAGACAATATTTTCAGGCACAGGTCTTTGTATTACTGGTCAAGGCTTTATTCATCCCAGCTTAAAGAGGGAGAAATATATGGAAGCCTTTGTCCTGTTATCTGCATAAATATTTTAGATTTTCATTTGTTTAAGGAAACAGGCAGGTATCATTTGTGTTTTATGCTAAGGGAATTTTCTGATCCTGAGCTTTTTTTATCAGATCATCTGGTAATGCATTATCTTGAACTTCCTGAATTAAAAGATTATAATAAAGGAAAACAGCTTGAAAAATGGCTGTATTATTTAAAAAATGAAGGAAAAACAGAAGGTGATGAAGCCATGAGAATATTACTGAAAGAAAATCCGGAAATAAACAAGGCTCATGATAAATATGTAGCCTTCACAAGAGACGAAGAACTTCTTGATGCCTATG
>JAVETN010000022.1 GCA_034006035.1 Desulforegulaceae bacterium | reverse complement strand
AAGATTCAAAAAGTCTGATTATGTTTGCTGAAAAATTGAGAAAAAAGAATCAGACACCAGCACAGATTAATCAGGCAGAGCATGCTGTAAAAATTTATCATTCCGGCATATTTATGGATAATTTTTCAGAAAACTCAGCTGCCTCACAAGGTTTTGAACAAACAGAAAATTTTATTAAAACAGACGGCGGCAATTCAGTTACATGTTTTTTTAATCAATCTCAGGATATTTCCCATAAAATTGAGGAAAGTCAGTTTGAGTTACCATGGGATCAGGCTCTTTCAAACCTGAGTGAAGAAATAAAAGTGAGGCATTATTCTCCAAAAACACTTAAAGCATATACACTATGGGCTGAAAAGCTTCGTTATTTTACCCGCCAGAAGCATCCTGAAAAACTGGAGGCAGAAGATATTAAAAAGTTTCTCACCTTTCTTGCAGTTGAAAGAAAGGTCTCTGCATCTTCCCAGAATCAGGCATTTAATGGTCTTTTATTTTTTTTCCGTCATGTTCTTCATAAGGAATTTGGCAAGCTGGAAGGTGTTGTAAGAGCAAAAAGAAAACCATACATTCCTGTAGTGCTTTCAAGAGAAGAGGTTTTTAAGGTTATAAAAAATCTCAGATATCCTTATGACCTTGTGGTTAAACTTCTCTATGGATGCGGACTCAGGCTGTCGGAGTGCATGAAGCTAAGAGCTCAGGATTTTAATTTTGATGCAATGATTCTGACTGTTCATGATGGAAAAGGAAAGAAAGACCGTACTGTTCCAATACCCGAAAAACTGGAACATGAGCTCAGGGAACATGTTAATCTTGTTATAGAAAAGCATGAAAAAGATCTTGATGCCGGTTATGCAGGAGTTTTTCTGCCTTCTGCAATTGAACGTAAGTATCCGGGTGCAGCAAAGGAGCTTTCATGGCAGTGGTTTTTCCCTTCAAAAGAACTTACCCTTGTACCGGATTCTAAAGAGTTAAGGAGATATCATCTTCACGAAACCCATGTTCAAAAGGCTATTAAGATGGGAGTAAGAAAATCTAAACTTATAAAACGTGCCTCTGCCCACACTTTCCGCCATTCATTTGCAAGTCATCTTTTGGCTGCAAATGTGGATTTGCGGACCATACAGGAGCTTCTCGGTCACAGCAATATACACACTACAATGATTTATACACACACAGTTCAATCCATAACTATCAGGGAAAAGAAAAGTCCTCTGGATTTTGATGATAGTTTTTTCAAGTCTTTGAAAAAATAAAAAACTAGGGGTCAGAAAGTTACTTTTAATGCTTTTAAAAGATTATATTACCAACTTCATGCATACTGCCTGATGGATAATCATTCTCATCTTCTTTTAGAAATATCTGAAAATAATCTTTCTTTTCTTTACCTTAGAATAGCTTTATTAGGGGTAAAAAAAGCCTTCTAAGGTTAGAAAAAGATTGCTTTTGTTATATTTATTGAATTATTTCAATGTTTTGTTTTGGTCCGACCCCGCTTTCACCCGCTTTGACTTATCAAATAATCTATGAAATTTAATCTATCCTTTTAAAACATCAATCATAGTAAAAGCTTTACCCTTGAAGTTTTCTTTGATTTTTTTATTCAAAAATAAAACAGCATCAATGGTTCCCCTGGAATAAATATCTCTGCCATTTATATTGTGGATAAATTCAAATTTTGCACTTTTATCATCTGATACAAGGGAATATTTGTGCCAGGCATGACCTTCAAGATGCTCTTTTGGAATTTTCCACTCATTTTCCTGAATATCTTTATTTCTTTCTTTTTTAATTTCTTCAGTGTCAAAATTAAGTCCAAGTTTTTTAAAATAAGTTACCATTGCTTTGGCAGTTCCGCTTGTATCTGCTTTTCCAGATTGGTGGCTTTCTTTTATTTCAAGGGAATATCCCTTGAAAAGATCAGGGAAATTATTTGCAGCAAATTCCATCATTGCCTGAAATCCAACAATTTGTTTTGCCATATTAGGAGCTATTACTGCAGGAATTTCACTTTTTTCAACTGCTTTTACAAGTTCTTCCCTGTTTCCTCCTGTGGTTCCCATTACAAAAGGGATTTTATGTTTTACATAAAACTTTGCATTTTCGTTAACAGCAGTAGGGTGGGTATAGTCGATTGCAATTATATTTTTAAATTTTTCAAGGATTTCTTTTATTTTTTCATCCCTTGAATCCGGTTTTAAAAGTTTAATTTTTTTGTTTTTAAATTCAAAAAAATCTTCTTTTACATCCGGGCCTGTTAGTGAGGCTTCAACAAGATTGAAAACATCTGGGTCAAGATGCTCTAAAATATTTTTGGCAACATTTCCAGGTATTCCGTTTATCATTAAATTTATTTTTTCCATTTTAAGCTCCTTGATATGTTAATTCAATTTCTTTTAAATATAAAATTTCATCAGCTTCAATAGACTTTAATGTATCATTTAAAGATTTCAAAGCTGGTGGAATATAGTTTTCAAAATAAGATTTATTTTTTTTAAGTGATAAAAATGCAAAAGCTCCAAGTATGTGCAGATTTCTTGAAAGGGCACAATATTTATAATTGTTTATAAAATCTTTTATTGAATCTTTATCAATTTTTATTTCATTTACAGCAAAATTTAAAAGTTGATTTTTAATTTCAAAATCAAGATCAAGATATGGGTCAATTAGAATAGAAGCAAGGTCATATTGAAAAGGTCCTGTTCTTGCTCCCTGAAAATCTATAAAATAAGGTATATGATTTTTTATCATTATATTTCTGGACTGGAAATCCCTGTGCATAAGACCTGTAAAAGGTTTTTCTACTGCTTTTGAAGATATAAAATCAAAAACTTTTAAAAGTTTATTTTCATCATAGTTTATTTTTGCATAATTATTTAAAAATTCATTTTTAAAATAAAGACATTCTGTAAAAGACATTTGTTTATCATAAAAATTTGTTTGATAAGTCATTGAATCTTTAAAATCTTTTTTACCTTGAATGCAAAAGTTTATAAGTTCTTTAATTACCTTTTTAAAAGTTTTTATTTTTTGTTCATCTGGAATGTTTTTTATATAATCTTCCAGTCTTTCATCTCCTAAGTCTTCAGTTAAAACAAGACCTGAAAAATAATCAAAGGAAATTATTTTTGGGGCTTTAATATTTTTTTCTTCAAGATGACGAGCTATTTTTACAAAAGATTTTACCTGGGATTTTCCATTTTCTGTATTTATTCCATGATCAGCAAGAATTAGACTATTGTTTTTTCCTGTTATTCTTGACCATTTTCTGTCCGAACCATCACCTTTGAGATTTTCTAATTTATATTTTAGAAAGTCATTTGTTTTTAAGTTTTTAAGCAAAATTTCAAGGCTTTGATTTTTAAAGCTTTCTATTGTTCCAAGGTCATTGAAAAAAGTTGAATTTTCAGGAATAAAAGCCTTTATTTTAAGGCCTTGAGCCATCATTTTTTTATAGGCATCTATACTTGTTTCATTTATTTTAAAAAACTTTTCTGCACTTGGATTAATCACCTGAACTCCTGTAAATGTATAATTTTTTTCAGAAAAATTTTTATTAAATTTTTTTATACAGCAGTTTTCAATTTCAACATTATTAAACCTGTTTTTTAAAAGACAAAGAGTTGCCATTGCTTTTGTGTTTAAATGGAAATCATAAACTTTTTTAAAATCAATATTTGTAAATATATCAGAATTGACAACTAAAAAGGGTTTGTTATCCATGAACTTAAAAATATTTCCTATACCTCCTCCTGTATTTAATATTTGAGGCTCATGGATAAGATTTATTTTTGCCTGAAATTTTTCAGATTCAAAATATTTTTCAATTTGCAAGTTAAGGTGATGGGTATTTATATAAATTTCTGAAAAACCGGAGCTTTCAAGGGAATTTATTATCCGTTTTATAAGTGGTGTCCCGTAAAGGGGGAAAAGAGGTTTTGGAATTTTTTTGGTATGTGGAAGAAGTCTTGTTCCAAAACCTGCTGCAAGAATAAAAGCTTTCATTTAATTCCCCGGTTTTTAACCGTTTATTATATTAATATAAGTTTGAATTTCTTTTATCATTTCTTTTATTTTTTCCTTTTGTTCAGAGCCTTTTATTCCCTCACACCGAACTTTGTCTAATGCATTTTTAAGATTAATTTTAGACATTGATTCAGGAAGAATTATCTCGCCTCTTTTATGAAGCCTTGATGCCATTGATTGAATTTTTTTAAGTGCCTCTTTATACTCAATATCTTCTGAAGGATATCTTAAGAAAAAGTTTAAAACTACTCGAATAGCTTCAAGATAAGGAGAAAGAAAAGCTGAAAATGATTTTAATTTTTTGTATCCTAGAGCTGTTATATTATAGGTATCAGGAAGAGACTGGTGGGGAACTATAATTGCATCGTCAATAAAACTTTTTATTGTTTTCCTGACAATAAAATCAGGTGAATTTGCCTGATCTGGAGTAAATTCTTTTTCTAAAAGATTTTGAAACTTTGCATACCCCATGTGAAGGGATGAGGTTGAAAATTGGAAAGCTTCAAGCTCCATAATTGAAAGGGCTGTGTATGCCGCAGGAATAAAAAATATTATTGAGTTGTTTTTATAATAATCGAGTAAAGAGCGTTTGGATTCAGGAAGAATGAATTCGTTTAGCTCTTCTTTTTCAGAGGATTCAATAAATCCCCTTGATTTGAAAGCTTCAATTACAATGTTTACTGAAATTTCAGGATTTACAAGAAGAGTGTCTGAAAGTACAGCTTTGGAGTTTGTAAGGTAAGTAAGAAAGGTTTTTACAATTTCTTTTATTTTGTCTCCTGTAATTGTGTGCTGTCTATTGTTTAGAAAAGCAGCAGCAACAACAGAATAGGGTGTTGCAACAGAAACTTTTCCAATTCTGTCAATTATATCAAGGCCAATACTTTGAACCAGCTCTTTTTTTGATTCTGGGTCTTTTGTATAACCTGAACTTTCAAGGAGCTCTCTAAGGGATAAAGGCTCATTAAAATTAACATAAACTTTTCCGTATTTTTTATTTAAGAATTTTCTTGCCTTGAAAAGCCCTGATACGTTTTCAGGCGTTTTTTCGCCTCCGCTTAATTCCTTTAAATAGGATTTTTCTTCCAGTACTCTGTCATAGCCTATATAAATTGGAACAAGAATTAGATCCTCTTGTTCGCTTTGGATAAAAGCATTAATTATCTGAGTTAAAATTCCATACTTTGGTCTAAGAAGTTTCCCTGTTCTGCTTCGGCCTCCTTCAATGAAAAATTCTATATTAAATCCTTCATTAATAATTTTTTCAATATATGCTGAAAAAATTTTAGAGTATAGTTCTGCTCCTTTAAATGTCCTTCTTATGAAAAAAGCTCCTCCTCCTCTAAATATTGTTCCAAGGGGCCAAAATGATAGATTTTTCCCTGCGGCTATGTGGGGGCAGGGCATTTGGTTGTGGTGGAAAAGATAGGAAAGTATAAGATAATCCAGGTGACTTTTATGGCAGGGAATAAGAATAAGCGGCCCTTTTTTTGCCATTTCCTTAACTCTTTCAAGACCTTTTGTGTCAACATTCATTCCTTCAAAAATATTTTTAAGCATCCAGGTTAAAACTACATCATATGCCTTGATCCAGTTCATGCTGTAATTTGCAGCAATTTCATAGAGATAAGCCTCAGCTTTTTTTTGAACTTTTATAAGCTTAGTTTCTGTTTCTGTGCTGTATTCGTGGATGATTTTTTGAACTTTGGGGTTGGTAAGGATGTTGTCTATAAGTTCTTCACGATTTTTTAATGTAGGTCCTAAAA
Source organism: Desulforegulaceae bacterium (assembly GCA_034006035.1). Classification (NCBI taxonomy): domain Bacteria; kingdom Pseudomonadati; phylum Thermodesulfobacteriota; class Desulfobacteria; order Desulfobacterales; family Desulforegulaceae; species Desulforegulaceae bacterium. The sequence continues at coordinate 9,159 of JAVETN010000022.1, read as the reverse complement.
TACTTTGTTTATGCTTGGAAAGGACGGATTGAATTTCCCTTCTTAAAACAACAGCTTGATCAGGGAGTGATTTTGAAATTAAACCATTTTTTGCCTGAAATTCTTTTAAGTTAAGAGGCTTTGAGTACGATATAAAAGTTTTTTTATTCCCTTTAATAAGCTGATAAATTTTTCTTGTAATTCCTGGTTCAGCTTCGGTTCCAAAAATCATATCAATTATGCTTGGGTTTGTTTTAGGAGGTCTTTGACTGAAAAAAAGAAAATGCGGGATTAAAAGTATGGGGCGATCAGTTTTTGTCTGGATATCAAGAAGAAAAACAAGAGGGTCATGGTTTTTTTTGACAAAGTATTTGTAAATTCCCTGGGTTTCTGAAAGAGCCAGAAAACCTGAATTATTGTTTTTTATAAGAAGATTTTCATAGATATTGTTTTTGTATGGAGATGGAATTTTGAATTTTGTAAATACATATCTAATGTTTGTGTAAATAATTTTAAAAAATTTGGAAATTGACTGGCTTAGAATAAAGGAATTATCAAAAAAGATTTCAGGGGGATTGATTCCAAGTTTTTTATAATTTACTTGAGAATAAAGAAAGGCAAAAGTGTTTTTCTTTTGTGAAGTAAATATAAGAATTGGATCTTTTTGAGTGTTTATATACTCAAGTTCTTTTGTATCAGTTTTGATTCCTCTGAAAAGGAATTTAAGTGTGAGTTTTCCTAAAAGGCTTTTTTTAGCCGGGAGATATGAAAAAAAATATGTTTTTTTGTTTTTTATTTTTGTTTTCATTTTTTATCCTGAAATTTAAATTAAATATAAACTAGGGTTTAGTAAGGAGCTAAGGTTGTGTGAATGCTCTCTTCCTGAAAAAAATATTCAGAAGGGAGTTCTAGCAGGTTTAAGTCTGAAGCACATTCATCATTAGAATTTTGCAAGCCAGTTGAATAAATTTTATATATATAAGTTTTTTTGATCATCATAATTATTTCTCTCAACTGAATAAAGTACTAATAAAAAAAATTAATTCATCCCCACCTTAGTTTTATTAAGGAAGAGGACTTTTTAGCAGGGTTGTTAAAATAATAAGCTAAAACTTTTTTATCCGAAACCATATAAGTTTATTTTATTATAATCTTTTAAAATAGGGAAAGTGTTTTTTTTAATTTTCTATCCCTTGAAAGCTGGAATTAGCAAAATATGGGTTTATATGCAATTTTAATTTCATTTGGCTCTTTGGTTTTAGTCCTTTTAGCTTGGTGTATAAATTTCAAAACAATAAATACCTTAAATAATAGTTTTTGTCTTTTTTGATTAAAATAAGGGTATAGTTTTTTGCCAATCCTTATCTTGTTTGCTCAATTTAGGAGTCGAACAATCCCGGGTGCAACTAATCCTTGTCCCAAAATCAAAACTGAGATACTATGTTTTCCAACTTTATGAAAAAATATTCTTGCCTGAACCAATACTTTGTGATAGCGATTTTGTGATAAAAACGATTGTTGGTTTTGTTTTTGGTTTATTAACTTTGATAAAAAAAGAAATTTTTTTAGAGAAAACTAAATTTTTATATCAGAAGGAGGAAAGTTTCTTATGAAGACTCTTATTGGGGGTGCAGTTGCTGCAGTGCTTGGCGTAATCGGGCTTGCTGTTTGGTTTGGTGAATTTCTAGGTCTTTTGGCTGGTGCAATTCCTGCTATGCTTTTGCTTGGCGGTGGTCTTGCTCTTTATCTTGGGTTTGACGAGCTTAAAGATGTTTGGAAAGAAGAAGAAGCTGTAGATCCGGCAAGTGACGAAGATCGTATAGCTGATCTTGAAAAAGAACTTGAAGAACTTAAAGCAAAAAATTAATTTAGCTTAAGTTTTGGAAATAGTTTTTTTGGTCTAAGGTAAAAAGGCGAAATATTTATTCTAATTTCGCCTTTTTGATTTTTTATAGTCAGTAGAAAATTGTTAGTAGAGAAGATAAGGTTTTATTCTTTCTTCATATTTCTTGGTTCCTTCCTTATATTCTTTTTCCAGCTTGTAGAGATCATTATTCTCAATTATTTTTTCCCTTAAGTTTCTGCTTCCTAATATAAGGTCTAAAGGTTTTTTCTTATACTCAAACTCATAGGGTGGCAGACTTAATTTAAAGTCTTTTTCAAAAAGAACAGCAATTCCTTGCAAAATACAAAGACTTAAAAAATAAGGCTTATATGCTTTTTTATCAATTATATGAATCTGAAATCCCTGGCAGGGTTTTTCCATCCATTTGTTAGATGTTGGCTGGAAAGTTACCTCTCTTAAATAAACACCGTTTAAATCGTATCTTTTTAAAAGAAAGTCTTTAAGTTTTTTTGGTTCAATATAAGGAGCTCCAAAAAATTCAAAGGGCTTTGCAGTTCCCCTTGCTTCAGAAACATTGGTGCCTTCAAAAATCACCTGCCCAGGGTAAACATAAGCTGACTGAATTGTAGGAAGATTAGGAGAAGGCAATACCCAGGGAAGACCAGTATCTTCAAAATACATTTGTCTTTTGTAGTCTTCCATTTTTATAATTTCAAGATCTGCATTAATATTAAACTCATTATTAATAAAAGAGGCAAATTCACCGCAGGTAAGTCCATGTCGCATTGGTATGGGATACCTTCCCACAAATGATGAATATTGATCTTCAAGAATATTCCCTTCAATCTGCTCGCCTGAAACCGGGTTTGGTCTGTCAAGAATTACAACTTTTATATTATGTTCTTTTGCTGCTTCAAGGCAAAATGAAATTGTGTAAATAAATGTATATACCCTTGTTCCAACATCCTGAATATCAATTAAAAGGGCATCAATATCTTCAAGCATTTCCGGCCCGGGTTTTAATGTTTTTCCATAGAGGCTGTAAACAGGAGTTTTAAGATCTGGATCAATACAATCGTCCGATAATTTCATATTGTCTTGTTTTTCTGCAAAAAAACCGTGTTGAGGTGAAAAAAGAGCTTTTAAGTTTGAGCCGAAAATATTTGAAACAATTTCTTTTGAATGAATAAAGTTTTTGTCGATTGATGCAGGGTTGGCAAGCAGTCCGATTTTTTTATTTTTCAGATCTGCAGGGGTTTTGTTTTTTAAAATTTCAATTCCTGTTTTTACAGTCATTATTTGTCCTTTTAAATCTTGTTTTCTATAAATTTGTTAAATTTTATTTTATTGGGAAAATATTCAATATTTTCTTCAATTATTTTCAGCTCCCGTCTTAAATGATGACAGGGAACTGCATAACTTATGTTTGTAGGTATTGTATAAGCAAAATTATTTTCTGAATATAAAGTGTCTGTGAGGATGGAAAATAAAACTCCCCTTACTTTTCCAGTTTCAGTTGAAAAAACAGGAGAGCCGCTGGCACCTCCATGGGTCATAATATTAATGGCAAAAGCATCTGGTTTTTTTTTGGGATAGGGAAGGATTGCACTTATAATTCCCCTTTGAAGAGTGGGGGAAATTTGGAAAAGTCCGCCAGGACCCATAAGGGCGTAACGGCCCATTGGAAATCCTGATGTAGCAATCTCATAACCTTCTTTAAGTAAATTATCTTCATCTTCTAGCTCAAGATAAGGATTGTCCCTGACGTTTACTTCAACAAAAGCAAGATCAGGTTTTTTATATCCTGTGTTTTTATGGTCGGGAAGGAGGATGGTTTTTTTTAGATCAAAAATTATATCAATTATTGAGTTTTTGGTTTTGTAATATAAAACAGCACAGGCTTCATAGCTTAAGTCATTGTTTTTTGAGCTTTTAGGTTTAAGCATTTCTAATGAATTAACTACGTGGGCATTGGTGGCTATGAGTCCTTTGTCATTTATAAAAAAACCTGTGCCAAGAATTGGTGGAAGTTTGGGCTTTTTATTGTGAGGAAAAAAAGAAAATTTGGGAATAAAGGCAACAATAGATTTTTTAATTTCAGGGTAAATTTTGGCAAGATTCATTTTGTGTATCCAGATTCTCTTTGAGTTTTCTAAACTTAATTAATTTAGCATTTAAGGTAAGATTAGGCAAAAATACAAGAATTAATTTTTTCAATTTGCTATATTAACCAGTGTTTGATACAAAAAACATAGCTACTAAGAGTTGGAACTGAATGTTTTATAAGCTTAGTTCCTAAATAATTAAAAGCTTTTACATATCAATTTCTATTCTTTGCTCTTGATTAAAATCAGGCTGATTTTTTAAGATACAAAACAAGGCTTATTCATATAACTTAAATTTAAAGGAGTTTTCCATGGCTTATGAAAACATTATTCTTGAAGTTGAAAAAAGTATTGCAAAAATCACATTTAATCGGCCAAAGGCGTTAAATGCACTTAACCAAGCTCTTTTGGATGAGCTTGACAAAGCTCTTGATGAAGTAGAGCAAAATGAGGATGTTAAGGTTCTTGTTCTTACCGGTGCTGGTGACAAAGCTTTTGTTGCAGGAGCAGATATTACTGAAATTAATAAGCTGAATGCCTTGGAAGCAAAATTTTTCTGCAAAAAAGGCCATGATGTAATGGCAAGACTCCAGGAAATTCCAATTCCTGTTATTGCTGCAGTAAATGGTTTTGCTCTTGGAGGCGGAAGTGAAATGGCTCTTAGTTGTGATTTTATTTATGCTTCTGAAACAGCAAAATTCGGATTGCCTGAAATCACCCTTGGGATAATACCAGGATTTGGTGGAACCCAGAAACTGCCAAGGCTTATTGGTAAAAACCTTGCAAAAGAAATGATATTTACAGGGAAAATGCTTTCAGCAGCAGAAGCTAAAGATGTTGGGCTGGTTAATCAGGTAGTTCCCCTTGAAGAACTAATGGATTCTGTTATGAAAGTTGCCTCTTCCATTGCGAAAAAGGGAAGAGTTTCTCTTAGAGCTGCAAAGTATGCAGTTAATACAGGAATGGATGTTGATCTTGCCACAGGCTGTAAAATTGAAATTGATTCTTTTGCCCTTTGTATGGATAGTCCTGATGCAAAAGAAGGAACTTCTGCATTTATGGAAAAAAGAAAGGCTGAATTTAAAGGCAGCATCAAAGGGTGATCCCATTGATTTGAAGTTTTATTTAGATTGAATTATTTTCTTAAGCCGCAGTTTTAATTCTGCGGCTTTTATTTTTTAAGCCAGTGTTTTTAAATATTTATCTGCTAAAGATTTTTCCTCCAAAAGATTTAAAAAGAAAACTGCTTTTTTTAGCTGTCCTCGTCTTTCATTATTTATTGCTCTTTTTGCTTGTGATTGTTATAAATCTCAAAACTAGAGCAAAACTGCAATTGCCGCCTTGGTCGGCGACTGATTGAAAATCTGATTTTCTTTGGTTCAACTAAAAAACTATCCATTAATATAAATTGCAATTTGATTAAGAAGTGGAACAAAAAATTTAGTCCCACTGTCATAGTATAGGAAAGGTTTGAAAATGATTTACAATATGGAGTTTGAAACTCTTCCAAGGGAAGCCATTGAGGCTGTACAGCTAAAAAGACTTCAAGCTGTGGTTGAAAGGGTATATGCCACTGTTCCTTTTTACAGGAACAAGTTCAGAGAAGTAAAAATTCTTCCAGAAGATATTAAAAAACTCGATGATATAAAAAGGCTTCCTTTTCTGACAAAACAGGATCTAAGAGACAATTATCCATATGGGCTTTTTGCAGTTCCCATGGATCAGGTTGTAAGAATACACGCATCTTCAGGAACCACAGGAAAGCCAACCGTTGTAGGATACACAAAAAGAGATATTGAAAATTGGGCTGAAATGATGGCTAGAGCTCTTTCTGCTGCCGGAGCTTCAAGAGGCGATATTATTCATAATGCCTTTGGATACGGGCTTTTTACCGGAGGCCTTGGAGTTCATTATGGAGCTGAAAAACTTGGAGCTTCAGTTATTCCGGTTTCAGGAGGAAATACCCAGAAGCAAATAACAATAATGAAAGACTTTAAACCCACTATACTTACAGCAACACCTTCTTACACACTTCATCTTGCTGATGTTGCTAAGGAAATGGGAGTGGATTTTAGAACTCTTGATTTTAAATCAGGAGTTTTCGGGGCTGAGCCCTGGTCTTCCAAAATGAGAGAACAGCTTGAAGAGGACCTTGGTCTAAAGGCTGTGGATATTTATGGGTTAAGCGAGGTTATGGGCCCTGGTGTTGCAGTAGAATGCGTTGAAGTAAGAAATGGGCTTCATATTTTTGAAGATCATTTTATTCCTGAAATTATAGATCCTGACACAGGTGAAGTTCTTCCTCTTGGAGAAACTGGAGAACTTGTGTTTACTTCAATTACAAAAGAAGCTTTTCCTGTGATAAGGTATAGAACAAGGGATATTACAAGGCTGATAACTGAGCCCTGTCGTTGTGGGCGCACCCATGTGAGAATGGAAAAAGTCAGCGGAAGAACTGATGATATGCTTATAATAAGGGGGGTAAATGTTTTTCCTTCCCAGATTGAATCAGTGCTTATGGGAATTGATGGAGTTGAACCCCATTATCAGCTTGAAGTTGACAGAAAAGATTCTCTTGATATTTTAAGTGTCAAGGTTGAAGTTAATGAAAGTATTTTTTCAGATGAGGTTAAGGTTTTACAAAGTCTTGAAAAGAAAATATCCCATAATGTCAAGGAAACTCTTGGGGTTTCAGTAAAGGTGAAGCTTGTTGAACCAAGATCTATTGAAAGAAGTGAAGGAAAGGCAGTAAGGGTAATTGACAAAAGAAATTTTTAAAATCAGGCTTTTTTTAAACATAATAGATGCGGGAGATGAATATGAAAGTAGAACAGCTGTCCATTTTTCTTGAAAATAAAATAGGAAGACTTGCTGAAGTTTCAAAAATTCTTGCAGAGGGTAATATAAATATCAGGGCACTTTCAATTGCTGACACAGCCGATTTTGGTGTTTTAAGGATGATTGTGGATAATGCTGAAAAGGCCAAGAATATTCTTAAGATTAAAGGGCTTACCGTTGGTGAAACTGAGGTTGTAGGCGTTGAAGTTCCAGATGAGCCTGGCGGTCTTTATAAAATTCTTAGAAATCTTGAAAAAGAAAATGTAAATGTGGAATATATGTATGCTTTTGTTCACCAAAGCAAAGATAATGCTGTGATGATTTTCAGATTTGATAATCTGAATAAAGCAATTGAAATTCTTTTGGATAAAGGTTTTACTGTAATTCCTGGTTCTAAACTTTACAATATGTAGAAAAATGCACAAAAACATTGAATTTGAAAGATTTGTTTTAAAAGGACTTGGAGAAGAATGGAGAACAACTGCTAGTTTTTATGGTGCTGATTCCCAGCCAGGCTTTAAATGTCCTGTTTTTTCATTGAATGATTCCACTTCTTTTCTCGGGCTTTGGGATTATTCAAAATATGAAATTTCTATTCAAAGAAAATTAGCCTTTGATGAACCATGGGAAAAAGTACGTCATGTTTTAAAACATGAAATGGCTCACCAATACGCAGATACTGTTCTTAAACAAAAAAATGAGCCTCCCCATGGTAAATCTTTTAAAAAAGCCTGTGAAATTTTAAGGGTACCCAAAAAAGCAGGATTTGATCTTTTAAATGACAAAACAGATAGTTCAAATTTAAATCCTCAGGTTTCTAAAATCAGGAAACTTTTTTCCCTTTCCCAAAGTGCAAATGCCCATGAAGCTGAACTTGCCATGAAAAAAGCCCATGATTTTATGGAAAAATATAATTTTGACAAAAAAGATATAAAAAAAGAAGAGTATTTTTCAGTTTTTCTTGGAAAGCCAGGCTTAAGGCATTTTAAGGAAAATTATTATCTGGCCGGGCTTTTATCAAGGTTTTATTTTGTTTATCCGGTATGGGTTCCCTGTTTTGTAAAGGAAAAAGGTAAAACTGGTAAAATCATGGAAATTTCAGGGAAATTTTCAAATGTGGAAATAGCTTCTTATGTTTATGATTATCTAAATTCATATATAGACCGGGTTTGGGCTGATTTTAATAAATCAAAAGGTTTAAATAGATATAAAAAATCTGATTTTGCCGTGGGAATAATCCACGGGTTTTCAGAAAAGCTTAAGCAAAATATTGAAAATTTTTCCAGAAGGTCAGAAAAAAATCTTCCAGTGGCTGTTTTATCTGATCCTGATTTAAAAAAATATCTTGGGTGGTATTATCCAAACTTAAGTTCTAGATCCAGAAAAAGAACAATTAGAAAAGATATTTATGAAAAGGGAGTAAAAAAGGGTAGGGAGCTTAGGATTTCAAAAGCTGTTTCCAGGAAGGACTCTAATGGTAAAGGGTTGATTGCAAGATAGTTCCTGGGGTGAAATTCTAGTTTAGAATCTAATTAGAGAGTTTCATACTTTTTAAATTAAAAAATTTACAATGAATTTAGTCTGTTATAATTAAAAATATGCCCCAGGACTTGACCAGGGCATATTTTTTGCTAAAAACAAAAAAACTACCAGCCGCCTATAAGATGTAGGTGAAGGTGAAATATTTCCTGGCCACCTCCTTTTTCAACATTGAACTGGAGCTTGTATCCGCTTTTATTAATTGAAAGAAGTTTTGCAGCTTCTTTTGCAGTAAAGATCATTTCTGCAATTATGTCTTTATTTTTGTTTTCAAGGTCATTTATACTTCTTATATGCTCCTTTGGAACAATAAGAAGATGAACAGGGGCCTGAGGATTAATATCCTTGAATACAACTAGGTTTTCATTTTCAATAATAAATTCAGTGTCCAATTTTTTATTTGCAATTTTGCAAAAAAGACAATCTTTAGTCATTTTATATTCCCTTCTTTTAAAAGTTAAACTTTTTAGATTGAAAGTCTTAATATTTCTTCGATAACTTCCTTTGTATAGTCCTTAAGCCCCCATTTCACTGCAAGAGAATGGGCATTTTCAGTAATTTTTTCTATATCTTTTTCAGGTATTGAAGCTTCGGATAATCGAGTGGGTGCTCCCATTTTTTTAAACCAGGTTTCAAAGGCTTCAATTACAGCTTTTGACTGGGAGTTTTTATCAGGGTATTTAAAGCCAAAAATATTATTTGCAAGTTTGGTAAATTTGGTGGTTGAATGTTTTGCCTTATACTTCATCCATGCAGGTCCAACAATTGCAAGTCCTTCTCCATGGGCAATATCATAAATTGCACTTAATGAGTGTTCAATCATGTGCATGGGAAATTTTTTTGGTCCTGCTC
>JAVETN010000021.1 GCA_034006035.1 Desulforegulaceae bacterium | reverse complement strand
TAAAAAGCCCAAATAAAACCATGATAAAAAAAACAGGCCAGTTCAATGGGTTTCCTTGAAAGACAAAAAAAGCCTGACCAACCAAAACAGGGAGGAAAATATAACTTTGAGATTGAAGACGAGAGGCTTTCAGCCAAACTCGGATAGTATGCATAATAACTCCATTATTTGATGAAATCCTGTGCTTTTTTCCTCGTCATTGGTTTTATGGCAATGACTTGCTGGTACTATGAAATATCATTACTCTTGTACTAAAATAAAAAAAGTAAATAAAATAGAACCTGCACTTCTGAACCCAAGGACCAGACCGAAAAAAGGTTAAAAAAACAAACACAATACTAAGTAGTTTCAGCAAAGCTGCATTCTTGTTCAGCTGATATCTAATTCAACCTCAATAAATCCTCTAACAGAATTTATTAAAAATATTTTTTCACAATCTTTTAATTCATTTTTTAATATAATCTTTTCCTTTAGCTTTTTTTCATCAATAAGAAATTGTCTCATTGTGCCAGGTAAAAGACCAGATGAAGAATGGGGAGTATAAAGGCACCCATTTTTTTGAATTACAATATTTGAATAACATGACTCTGTTATTTCATTTCTTTCATTTACTAAAATTACATCATTATATTTTTTGTATTTTGATAGAGCATCTTCATATATTTTTCTGTTTGTGGTTTTATGGTAAATAAATCGATTTTTTGAACTGATATTTTCATTGCTTAAACAAACTTTCCACTTAATCTTTTTTTCAAGGGGATTATCTAAAAGCTCAAAACTTTCAAATGACAATTGGCGGTTTTTGCCTGCCAACACCCTGACTTTTAAAAACTTATCAGACTTAAAATTTTTTAAAAAATCAGAAAATTTATCCAGATTGAATTCAAATGAAAAATATTTAGCAGATTCAAGAATTCTTTTAACATGATATTTTTCAAGATAAAATCCACTATCTGGAATATAAAGCATAGTTTCAAGAAGCATAAAGTCAGGTTCAGGCTCTGAAACAACAAGAGCTTTGTTCATGCATTCATCATATTCTTCTTTTGCTTTTGAGTCCCAGACAATTCCACCTCCTGTACCGTAAAAACCCAGTTTCTTTTTTTTATTAATATAAAGAGTTCTTATTGCAACATTAAAAACAGATTTTCTACCCGGCATTAAATATCCCATTGCCCCTGTATAAACTCCCCTTTGGGAATTTTCCAACTCGTTGATATATTCCATAGCTTTAAATTTAGGAGCTCCTGTTATTGAAGCACAAGGGAAAAGAGCTTTAAATATTTCTGTTATTGAAGCTTTAGTTTTGCATTTTACAGTTGAAGTCATTTGAAAAACTCTTGAATATTTTTCTATTTCAAAAATATTGTCTGCTTTTACAGATAATTTTTCTGATATTTTTGAAAAATCATTTCTCATCATATCAAGTATCATTATATTTTCAGCCTGATCTTTTATTGAATTTGAAAGAATTTTTTTATTTATTTCATCCTCCTTACAATTTATTCCCCTTTTTATGGTACCTTTCATTGGTTTTGAAGTCAGAATATCTTTATCAAGAGAGAAAAAAAGTTCAGGAGAAGAGCTGATTACAGCAAACTCATCTGTTTCAACAAAACCGCAATAAGGACTGTCAAGTCCTGCAAAATGTCGCACAAAAATATCAAAAGCAGGCTCTTGTACAAAACAACTCATAAGAAATGTAAGATTTAGCTGATAAATATCACCCAGCTTTATTTTGTTTTTAATAAACTCAATTTTTTTTTCATAATCTTTATATGAAAAAGGAAATTTCCAATCAGGGTTCCAGCCTGATTTTTTATCTGTACAAAAACTTTCAATATCAGCAATTTCAACTTTTTTATAAATTCCAAACCAGAGATAGTCTGAAATTTCATTTTGGTTTACAAAAAACTTGGGATCAAATGCCTTAGCAGCTTCATAAGCAACAAATCCTGCTGCAAAATATCCAAGGGAAACCATTTTTTCAATATATACAAGAGAGTCTTCTATGTCCTGATAATCTTTGCACCTGACAATTTCAAGAAGCTCACTAAAAACATAAAATGTCTTATTGTCTCTTTTAAATAAAAAACTTTTTTTAAAAAATTCCATTTTTTTCTGACTCCTATTTTTTTGCTTGACTGATAATATCCAAGATTGTATTAGTCAACCTTAAACTAATTAGATACTCCTAACTTTATGAGGATAAATAAATGCAAGCTGATACAGCTATAAGTAATAATTTTCTTTACAATGAATTTTTGCTGTCCTGTAACCGATGTCCCAGTCTTCCCAATTATTCAAAACTCCTCCATGATTTTGCAACAGCACTTGGCAGGGCACTTGATGCCAGAGATAACTCCACCAAAGAGCATTCAAATGAAGTAGCTGATATATCATCAATAATTGGAAAATCCATAGGCTTAAAAAAACAGCAGCTTGAAGTTATTCATCTTGCTGGCCATTTACACGATATTGGTAAAATAGGAATTCCTGATAATATTCTTTTTAAAAAAGACAAACTCAGCCAAGAAGAATGGGATTGTATTAAAAGTCATCCAATGGTTGGTGCTGAAATTGTTTCTTCAATTGAAGGTTTTACTGAAAAAAATTCAATTAAGGATATTATTTTACATCACCATGAAAGATACGATGGAAAGGGTTATCCCTCAGGTCTTAAAGGATATGAGATTCCACTTGGTGCCAGAATTATTGCAGTTGCTGATTCAGTCTCCGCAATGATGCAAAAAAGGCCATATAGAAACAAAATGGATTTTGAATCAACTGTAATAGAAGTTTTTCAAAATTCAGGAACACAATTTGACCCCTTAATTGTTAATGCCTTCAGCAAAAACCTTGAAACAATAGAAAACTATCTAAAGAGGAAAAAAAATGAACTTAAATGATTTTAATCCATCTGGAAAAAGAAAAAAAATAAATGAAATTAAAGGTCATTTTCATTGTTCAATAGTTGGAACCTGCCTGAGTCTAAAAGAACTTGAAAAAATCCAGAGAAAAGCAAAGGTTTTAATTCCAAAAAACTCCACTGAACATGAAATTCATGGAATTTTTGTATATCTTGCGGGTGAAGACGAGCTTCCTGCAAAACTCTTGACCAAGGCTCTTGATAAAAAGTTTGAAAAGGAAGTAAGGGAGTTTTCAAAAATAAAATCAGATGCTGAACTTAAAGACAAATGGAATTACGAATATGAAAAAGGAAATATCCCAGGACCTTATTGGGCTTTGATGAGTCATCCTTTCCCTTCGGCAACAACTCTTGCAAATGCCTTTGGTGAAGTTCATATGCTTTCACATATGATAGGGCGAAGCACACGGGCAGATATAAAAAGAGTTAAAAGAGTAGAAGAAGAAAATGACAAGCTCAACATTAAAATCAGAACTCTTAAAAGAGCATTTAGCAAAAAGTTTTCAGACTTAAATAAAAAGTACAAAAATGAAAAAATAAAAACAAATCAGCTTTTTTCCTATCTGGACGAGGCTGAAAAAGAACTTAATGAACTTAAAAATGAAAAAATTACAAATAGCCCTGGGTATGAAAATAAGAATCAAAACATAAAAATAAACGAACTTGAGAGCAGTGTTGAGTTTTTAAAAAATGAAAACTCTTTTTTATGCAAAAAAATCAAAGAACTTGAAAAAGAACTTGAATCAAAAAAAATTATAAACAGCTTTTTTGAGCCTGTTAACAATCCTCCAGAGAAGATAAAATGCAGTGGATGTACTTCACCAAACTGTCCAGGCCCTGCTCTTTGCGGCAAAAAAATTCTATATGTTGGAGGAAGAAAAAACATCCTTCCAAGATATAAGGAAATTGTTGAAGAATACGGAGGGGAATTTATTTATCATGATGGTGGAATGGAGTCTTCTAAAAAAAGTATTGATAACTTAGTTTCTTCAGCTGATATGGTTTTTTGTCCCATTGACTGTACAAGCCATGATGCCTGTCTAAGACTGAAAAAAATCTGTAAAAAAACTGAAAAATCATTTATTCCGCTTAAATCTTCAGGTGCTTCATCTTTTGACAGATATATAAAAAACATTGATTAACAAGTTTAAATCCCCATATTCCTTCCAAATAAACCTACCGTCTGACACAGGAGGCTGCTCCTGTGTCATTTTTTTCCTTTAGAAAAAAGCAAAAAAGAAAACAGCAACCATTGATGCAGTGATAGGACATCCTGACAGATTAAAAGATATTGCAAAAGATATAGTAAATCATTTTGAAGTAAGACAAAAAGTATTTGAAGGCAAAGCTATAAGAGTTGCAGTAAGAAACGTATTAAGGCGATATGGCTACCCCCTGGATTTAGCAAAAATGGAAGCAGATAGAGTAGTAACCCAAAGTGAATCATTAGCAGAAATATTTTCGGCTGAGGATTGATCTGGTTGGCTGCTCTATTGTCCATGTAATCAAGAATTTTTTTAGCAATGGGTTTATCAAGTTTTGAAAGCTGTTTTAATACTTCTGGGGTATATTTGATTTTATAAGCCAAGTTTTTTTCTAACCTCTTCTGATGAAAGGGCTTTTTCACCGTTTAGTAAAAATTCTTCAAAGGCTTTTTCAGAAAGGTAAAGATCTTCCAGGTCTTCAATGTAGAGAGGTAATGCTTCTACGGCATAAAACGACTTTGTGCGGTTTGTTTTTGAAACTAAATCATTAAGCCTTTTTTCAAGGTCTTCAGGTAATTTAACGGACAACATAATGGGGTGCTCCTTGTGTTCAATAATATTGTAATAAATTTAATACGAATTTAAATTTATTACAAGTTTATCCATCAGCCATAATTTACCGCTTAGCGAAAAGAATTTTCAATACAAATTTAATTCCAATTTGTTAAAATCTCCTACTCTTTTTTTGGCTGAAATTGGCGGGAACAAAAATATAGTTGGGAACAAACTAGGAATAAATTTGATTATAATAAAAAAAGGCCTTCAGTGAAAAACGCTGAGAGCCTTTATTGACAGTGGCTGAGGGACAGGGATTTGAACCCCGATAAGCGGAGTCAGAGTCCGCCGTCTTACCATTAGACCATCCCTCAGGAAGTGAAAACTGTTTAGCTCCATATCAAAAGAAAGTCAAGGAAATTTTATCCCCTGTTTTCTTTAATCCACAAAACTGCCTTTTCAATTCTCTCAATTGCTTTTTCCTGACCTGTAAGCTCAAGGGTTTCATGGATTCCAGCTCCCTGGGCTATACCTGTGAGAGCAACGCGAAGAGGTTTGGCAAGTTTGGGAAATTTTATTTCATGATCAGATAGAACCTGGTTAAAGGCCAGGTCAATTTCATCATGGGTAAAGTTTTTTATGTTTTTTAAGTTATTGGCAAAGTTTTGAAGAATTTCTGCTGCTGATACTTTAAGATTGTCCTTGGCAGCTTTTTCTGAATATTCAAATTCATCGGTAAAATAAACTTTTATAGAATCTTCAAGTTCAAAAAGAGTTTTTGCCCTTGATTTGTAAACATTAACCGCAAGCTTGAGCTTTTCTGTAGCAGGAAGCCCTGACTGATTGGAAATTGTTTTGCAAAGAAAATCATCGTCTGAATTTTGAATATGCTCTGCGTTTAAGCTCAGCATTTTTTCAGGATCAAAAACTCCTGGTGAACGGCCAATATTTTCAAGGGAGAATTTTTCAATAAGTTCAGTTCTTGTGAAATATTCTTGATCCCCGCAAGACCAGCCAAGTCTTACAAGATAATTTATAACAGCATCTGGAAGATAACCTAGTTTTTTATACTCAAGAATACTCATTGCTCCGTGTCTTTTGCTCAGCCTTTTTTTGTCTGAACCAAGAACCATGGGAACATGGCCAAATTCAGGCAGCTTTTCTTCAAGGGCTTCATAAATGACAATCTGCTTTGGAGTGTTGCTTACATGGTCGTCCCCTCTTATTATAGGACTTACCTCCATTGTAAGGTCATCTATAGTTACAGCAAAATTATAGGTAAAAGAGCCATCGCTTCTTTGAATTATAAAATCATCAAGCTCTTCATAAGGTACTGAAATATTGCCTTTTATTATATCTTTTATTATGCAGGTTCCTGAAAGGGGAGCTTTAATACGTAAAGCCGCACCTTGGGATTTTGGAAGGTTTTTTTCCCTGCATCTTCCGTCGTATTTTGGTTTTTTTCCTTCAGATCTTGCCTTTTCCCTCATTGCCTCAACTTCTTCCTGGGTGCAGGTGCAATAATAGGCAAGTCCTTTTTCAATGAGAATATCTGCATATTTTTGGTAAACATCGGTTCTTTTTGTCTGATAAAAAGGGCCTTCATCATAATCAAGCCCAAGCCATTCCATGGCTTCAAGGATTTCTTCTTCAGATTCTTTTGTGGATCTTTCCTGGTCAGTATCTTCAAATCTTAAAATAAACTTACCTTTTTTAGCTTTTGAATAAAGCCAGTTAAAAACAGCTGTTCTTGCTCCCCCTACATGGAGTGAGCCTGTTGGGCTTGGGGGAAATCTTGTTATTATTTTCATCTTCATAACCTGTCCTGATTTTTGTTTTTAATAAAAATATAAACCTTTTTTATCACTGTATAGCTCAAATACGCAAGGTCAAAGCAATATTTTAATGAATTATCGTTCTTATTTGTGGAAAATTAGAAGCACAAAGTTTTTTCGGGCTTACCAAATATGGGTAAACCCGAAAAATAAGCTTAGGTTAGGTGAATTTAGATTTTGTTTTTTTCCCTATATAGAACAATGTCATCAACTGTCAGAACAGGAATTTTGTTTTTAAGCCCAAAATCAACTATTTGAGGAGTCCTTGCCATTGTTCCGTCAGGGTTTGTAACTTCACATAAAACTCCATAGGGCTTTAGTCCTGCAAGTCTGCACATATCAACAGTGGCTTCTGTATGTCCCTGCCTTTCAAGAACTCCGCCTTTTCTTGCCATTAACGGGAAAACATGTCCTGGTTTTTTAAGATCTTTTGGTTTTGCATTGTCATTTATTGCAGCTTTTATTGTTGTAACTCTGTCAGCTGCTGAAACTCCGGTTGTTACTCCTTCTGCTGCTTCAATAGAAACAGTGAATGCTGTCTGAAATTTAGACGTATTACTTTCAACCATCATTGGGATTTCAAGTGATTTTATTTTTTTATCTGTAAGACAAAGACAGACAATTCCGCTGCATTCTCTAATCAGTGTTGCCATCTGAAGATTATTGAGATGCTCTGCAGAAAAAATAAGGTCACCCTCGTTTTCCCTGTCTTCATTGTCAGTTACAAGTATTCCATTTCCACTTGCAAGTGATTTTAGTCCATTTTCAACCCTTTCATAAGGATTGCCAAATTGTGATAATAAAGTCTGATTCATGGTTTAACTCCTTGATAATAATGATTTTTCATGAATCAGGGCAAAAAGAGGGGATTGGCTGTAAAAATACAACCGGAAAATTAATGCAAACGCATAAATAATTTCTATCCTCTTCCATCCGGACTTTAACCGTCGGCTTCGGATTTTCACCGAATCTGCTGGACCCTTAAAACAAATTAAGGCGCTCGCGGGCTTTCTTTGAAAAGATTACCGCCGGTGGGGAATTTCGCCCCGCCCTGAGAATATGATTTAGATTTATTCTCTATCTAAGGTAGATGTCAATGAATTTATTTTTTATCTAATTTGAAGGTTTTATGTTTAAAATAAAAAGATTTTAATGAACTAAAGTTATTATTATGTTAAAAGATAAAATATTTAAAAATTTATATAACTATATCTACTGCTTTAAAGTGTAATATAATTAGTGACTGAATAAAAATAGTGACTGAATAAAAAAATTTGGTTTTGGGTGAATCATTAAATTTTTTATTTAATAAAACTTAGTTTTTTAGTTAATTTAAAATTTTTTTATAAAAGTATAGAAAAATATGGAAATTATCAGGGAATCTGATAATGAGGTAATCTGCTTTAAAAGTTGCTATGATAAATAAGATACAATAACCTTGTAAGTGGCTGTTTATTATGCTAACTTAGCTTGGATTTTATTTATATGGACAGTAACCGACCGAAATTTTAAATTTATTCGGCCAAACAATATTAAAATAATGCAGTAAAGTTTACAGGAGTCAATAATGGCAGTTCCAAAGAGAAGGTCATCAAGATCACGCAGAGATAAGCGTCGTACACATCAAAAAGAAAAAGTTACAATACCAAGCCTTCAGGCATGTCCTGAATGTGGTGAACCAAAGCGTTCTCACGCAGCTTGTCCTGGGTGCGGAATGTACAAAGGGCGTCTTGTTATAGGTGGCGGAGAAGAACTTTAATTCTTGATTGGCCGCGTTTTTTATGCGGCTTTATTTAGAAAGTTGAGGTGAAAATGTCTGTTCAGGATAAACTTAAATCCATTATTGCAGAAAAGCTTGAAGTCGATATTGAAAAAATTGTTCCTGAAGCATCATTTATCAATGATCTTGGTGCAGATTCACTAAAGATTGTTGAGCTTGTGATGAGTCTTGAAGATGAATTCGATATTGAAATTCCAGATGAAGACGCAGAAAATCTTCTTACAGTGAAAGATGCTCTGGAATATATGGAAAAAGTTTTGTAAATCTAAATGAATGAAGCTCCATTTCATAGGGTTGCTGTTACAGGCATAGGCGTTGTTTCGCCTGTTGGAACCGGTAAAAAGGAGTTTTTTGATTCTCTTGCGGCTGGAAAATCAGGTATTGATTTTATAAAAAGATTTAATACAGATGGTTTTACTTTTAAGGTCGCAGGTGAAGTTAAAAATTTTATAAGGGAAGATTATTTTAAGAAAAATAAGTCGAATAATCTTCCCTTATATATTTTATATGCTGTTGCTGCCGGAAAACTTGCAGTTTTAGATTCAGGCCTTGATCTTGATTATTATGGAAAAAATAAAATAGGTATTTTTGGGGGCAATGGAGCCGGAGGTTTTGATCTTGCTGAGGAGGCTGTAGAAAGACATCTTCTTAAAAAGACATCAAGGCTGAGCCCTTATTTTATTCCCCATTTTCTGCCGAATATGGCAGTGGGAACAATGAGTATTCATTTGGGAATCAAGGGGCCGGTTCTTACTTGTGCCAGTGCTTGTGCTGCAGGGGCAAACGCAATTGGTGAAGCCTATCTTCGTATAAAATATGGTGAAATGGATTGTTGTATTGCCGGAGGAACTGAAGCTGTGATTACCCCGGTATTTCTTTCAGGGCTTAACTCAATGAAGGCCCTTTCAAAAAACACTGATCCTGAATCTGCTTCAAGACCCTTTGACAAAAAAAGGGACGGGTTTGTTCCAGGTGAAGGAAGTGCTTTCCTTGTGCTGGAAAATATGGATAAAGCCCTTAAAAGGGGAGCAAAACCTTTGGCTGAAATTACAGGATATTCTGTTTTAAGCGAAGGATATCATATAGCTGCTCCTGAGCCGGAGGGAAAAGGAATGGCTGATGTAATGGAAGCCGCTCTTTTGTCTTCAGGGCTTAATCCTTGTGAAATTGACTATATAAACGCCCATGGAACTTCTACAATATTAAATGATAAATACGAAACCGCAGCAATAAAAAAAGTTTTTAAAGATAATTATAAAAATCTTAAACTTTCCTCTACCAAATCAATGACAGGACATCTTTTAGGTGCTGCAGGAGCTCTTGAAGCCGCAGCCTGTGTTTTAAGTCTTGAAAATCAGCTGATTTTTCCCACAATCAATCTTAATAATCCTGATCCCGATTGTTTTCTTGATTATGTTCCCAATAAAAGTCAAAAAGCAAAATTAAATTATGTTATGTCCAATTCTTTTGGGTTTGGAGGAGTGAACACCTGTCTTGTTTTTAAAAAATCTAGTTAAAATTTTGGAGAAAAAAATGAAAGAAACAATTATCATAGGCTGTGATCATGCAGCCTATGAATTAAAGGCCAAAATATTTGATTTCCTTGAAAAAAAAGGAATAAAAGTAAAAGATATAGGGAGTTTTTCCAAAGATTCAGTCAATTATCCTGATTATGCAAACCAGGTTGCCAGGGCAGTAAAAACAAAAGAATACGATCTTGGAATTCTTCTTTGCGGAACAGGGCTTGGAATGTCAATGGCAGCAAATAGGCATAAAGGGATAAGAGCTGCACTTTGTAATGATATATTTTCTGCAAAAATGAGCAGGCTTCACAATAATTCCAATGTTCTTGTTCTTGGAGGAAGAGTGGTGGGAGATATTTTAGCATTTGAAATAGTTGATACCTGGCTTAAGACAAAATTTGAAGGCGGAAGACACCAGATGCGCCTTGATTTGTTCTGATTTTGTAGTAAATGATTAGAAAATAAAATTTTAAAGTTATTTTATAAATTAAATTCGATATTCTCAATATAAGGAGGCCTAAGTTGAACCCTGAAACAATTGAAAAAACAGACCCTGAAATTTTTAGAGCCATAAAAAATGAAACCAAAAGACAAATAGAAAATCTTGAGCTTATTGCATCGGAAAACATTGTAAGCGATTCTGTAATGGAAGCTCAGGGCTGTATAATGACAAATAAGTACGCAGAAGGCTATCCTTCAAAAAGATATTATGGAGGATGCGAGTTTGTTGATATTGCTGAAGAACTTGCAATAAAAAGAGTAAAAGAACTTTTTAATGCAAGCTATGCAAATGTTCAGCCCCACTCAGGTTCCCAGGCAAATATGGCGGCCTTTTTTTCTTTTATTGAGCCGGGAGACAAGGTTCTTGGAATGGATCTTTCCCATGGCGGTCACCTAACCCATGGAAGCGGAGTGAATTTTTCAGGAAGACTTTTTGATTTTTCCCATTATGGGGTTTCAAAAGAAACCGGTACAATTGACTATGATGAAGTGGAAAAAATTGCAAAAGAAGTAAGACCCAAGATGATAGTTGCCGGTGCAAGTGCTTACCCAAGGATTCTTGATTTTGAAAGATTTGCAAAAATAGCAAAGTCTGTTGATGCTTATCTTCTTGTGGATATGGCTCATATTGCAGGACTTGTTGCTGCAGGTCTTCATCCTTCTCCTATTCCACACGCAAATATTACAACTTCAACCACCCATAAAACTTTAAGAGGTCCAAGGGGCGGACTTATTCTTTCAGGTGAAGATCTTACAAGCATTGTAAACAGGCAGATTTTCCCAGGAATTCAGGGCGGACCTTTAATGCATGTAATTGCTGCTAAAGCTGTTGCATTTAAAGAAGCTTTAAACCCGGAATTTAAAAAATATCAGGAACAAGTTTTAAAAAATTCCAAAGCTCTTTCAAAGACTTTACTTCAAAGCGGACTGGATCTTGTTTCAGGAGGAACAGACAATCACCTTGTTTTAATTGATTTAACAAATAAGGGTGTTACTGGAAAAGATGCAGAAGCAGCTCTTGGAAAGGCAAATATTACAGTTAATAAAAATACTGTTCCTTTTGAAACAAAAAGCCCTTTTGTAACAAGCGGAATAAGAATCGGAACTCCTGCTCTTACAACCAGAGGGATGAAAGAAAAGGAAATGGAAACAATAGGTCAGTGGATATTTGATATAATTGATAATTGCGAAAATGAAAAACTTATTTCAGAAATAGGTGCAAAGGTAAAAGAACTTGCCTCGGGTTTTCCTCTTTTCATGGAATAAAAAAACGGAGAGCACCAATGGAACAAAGGCCTTCCTGGGATGAATATTTTATAGGTATTACCGAACTTGTTTCAAAAAGATCAACTTGTTTGAGGCGTAAAGTGGGTGCTGTAATAGTAAAAAACAGACATATTCTTGCCACAGGTTACAATGGGCCTCCTTCAGGAATAAAGCATTGCATAGAAACAGGATGTTTAAGGGAAAAAATGAATGTCCCTTCCGGTGAAAGACATGAGCTTTGCCGGGGAACCCATGCAGAGCAAAATGCCATAGTTCAGGCTGCAAAGCACGGAGTTTCAATTGACGGGGCAGATATTTATGTAAATACAAAACCATGCTCCATTTGCTCAAAAATGATAATAAATGCCGGAATAAAAAGGGTTTGTTATCTTGGAGACTATTCAGATGAAATGTCTGAAGAAATGCTTTCAGAAGCCGGGGTTGAAACTGTTAAATTTGATCCTCCAGGAGAAAACAAATGAAGTGTCCTTTTTGCGGAGAAGTAGAAGATAAAGTTATAGATTCAAGGCTTTCCAAGGACAGTTGTTCCATAAGAAGAAGGCGTGAATGTCTTTCCTGCGTTGGACGTTTTACAACCTATGAAAAAATTGAAGAAATCCCTCTTATGATTGTAAAAAAAGATGGAAGAAGGGAAGAATTTCTTCGTGAAAAATTAAGAACCGGAATACTCAAGGCCTGTGAAAAAAGAAGTGTAAGTATAGATACTATTGAAGCTTTTATTGATGATCTTGAAAAAGAGTTAAAAGAAAGTGAATCAAGGGAGTTTCCAACAGAGCTTTTGGGTGAAAAAGTAATGGAAAAGCTCCATGATATTGATGAAGTTGCTTATGTAAGATTTGCTTCTGTATATAGAGAGTTTAAAAGTGTAAATGATTTTGTAAGTGAACTTAGTCAGTTTCTTATGCCCAAAAAACCTTAATTAGAACGGTATTTAATGTTTGACAAAAAAGATATTGAATATATGAACCTTGCTCTTGAGCTTGCCTCCAGGGGAAGGGGATTTACAAAAACCAATCCCATGGTTGGAGCAGTTTGTGTTAAAAACGGAGATATAATTGGCCAGGGTTTTCATGAAGAATATGGAAAAGCCCATGCAGAGGTAAATGCCCTTGACCAGGCTGGAAAAAATGCAGAAGGTTCAACCCTTTATGTTACTTTAGAACCTTGCAGTCATTATGGAAAAACTCCTCCATGTACTGAAAAAATTTTAAAAAGCAGGGTAAAAAAAGTTGTAACTGCAATTGAAGATCCAAATCCTAAAGTAAGCGGTTCTGGAAATGCTTTTCTAAGACAAAATAATGTTGAGGTTTTAAATGGGCTTCTTCAAGAAAAAGCAAGGGCGTTAAATCTTCCTTTTATTAAGTTCATTACTGAAAAAACACCTTATACTGTATTAAAGCTTGCCATGACTCTTGACGGCAGAATTGCAACAAAAACAGGGGATTCAAAATGGATAACCAATGAAAAGTCAAGAAGATGGTCTCATTTTTTAAGACATCAATGCCAAGCTGTTTTAGTTGGAAGAAATACTGTTGAAGCAGATAATCCTTCTTTGAATACAAGAATTAAAGAAATTAAATCTTCTGATCCCTTAAAAATTGTTACAGACTCAAATTTAAAACTTGATCCTGAATCAGGTTTGAAGATTTTTTCAGATGAAATGAAAAAAAATACACTTTTTGCCTGTGTTGAAGACTGTGATCCTTTAAGAATTAAAAAATTCAATGATTTTGGTGTGGAAGTAATTAAAGTTAAAAAAGATAAAAATTCCCATGTTTGTCTTTCAAGCCTTCTTATTGAACTTGGTAAAAGAAAAATTTCAAGCCTTATGGTTGAAGGCGGTTCAATGATTGCAGGTTCATTTTTGAACAACAATCTTGTTGATCAAATTGCTTTTTTTTATGGCTCCAAAATTATTGGCTGTTCAAAATCATTTGAGGGAATTTCTGGAAACGGCCCTGAAAAAATGTCAGATGCAATTAAAGTGCAGAATACAAAATTAAGCAAATTTGATGATGATATTCTTATTGAAGGGCGAACAGATTCAAAATCTGGTGTTTATAAAAATCTGTTGTGGCCTGTTTTTTATTTTGATTAAGAGTGTTAAATTTGGAAATCTTGTAGCCGGGGTTATTGAAACTTTAAAAATAATGCTAATATTAGCTAATAAACAATTTTAAAGATTGGACAAAGCTTAGAATGTTTACAGGAATTATAGAAGGTTTTGGAACAATAAGAGCCATTTCTGCTGTTGGAGAAGGTAAAAAAATGTCCATTGAATCCGAATTTGATCTTGATGGAACAAAAATCGGAGACAGTATAGCTGTTAATGGAGGATGTCTTACTGCTGTAAAAATAAATGGAAGGTTTTTTGATGTTGATATAAGTCCTGAAACTATTGAAAAATCGACTTTTAAAAATTCAAAGCCAGGACAAAAAGTAAATCTTGAAAGAGCTTTAAAGCTTTCCGATCGCCTTGACGGTCATCTTGTCTCAGGGCATATTGACGGAGTAGGGGAGATTTTATCTGTTGAAGAAAGGAGTAATGCAATAATTATAAGCATTAAAGCTCCTTTAAATATAATGAAGTATGTAATTGATAAAGGTTCAATTGCAGTGGACGGAACAAGCCTTACAATCAATTCGGTTGAACAGGATTCTTTTTCCCTTGCAATTATTCCTCATACAAAAGGTCTTTCAACCATAGGCTCAAGAAAAGCTGGTGAAAAAGTAAATCTTGAAGCAGATATGATTGGGAAATATATTGAAAAACTTATTACAGGAAAAAATTCAGATTCAAATGAAAAAGAAAGTGGCGTTTCCATTGATTTTTTGAGAAGTAATGGATTCCTGTAAAAACAAACGGGGTTACAAAAAATGCCAAGAATAAGTATTAAGCAGGCTATTGAAGACATTAAAGCCGGTAAAATGGTGATTTTGACAGATGATGAAGATCGTGAAAATGAGGGTGACCTTACAATAGCAGCTGAAAAAGTCACTCCTGAAGTAATAAATTTTATGGCCAGATATGGACGTGGGCTGATCTGTATGCCACTTACCGATGAAAAGTGTCGACAGTTGAAACTTCCAATGATGGTTGATGAAAATACTTCTCCCCATGAAACAGCTTTTACTGTTTCCATTGAGGCAAGGGAAGGTGTTACAACAGGAATTTCAGCAGCTGACAGGGCAAAAACAGTTTTAACAGCAGTAGCTGATGATGCAAAGCCTGAAGATCTTGTAAAGCCTGGACATATTTTTCCTTTAAGGGCAAAAGACGGGGGAGTGATAGTAAGGGCAGGGCACACCGAAGCTTCGGTTGATCTTGCAAGACTTGCTGGATTAAAGCCTTCCGGGGTGATTTGTGAAATAATGGACGATGATGGTTCAATGGCAAGAATGCCTTCCCTGGAAAAATTCAGTGAAGAGCACAATATTGGAATTTGTACAATTGCGGAGCTTATCTCCTATAGGCTTCACACTGAGTCTTTTGTTCATAAAAGAGCTGAAGCTGTTATTCCAACGGCCTTTGCAGGTGATTTCCGTGCCATTGTCTATGAAAATGATATAGATGATTTTCAGCATATAGCCATGGTAAAAGGAGAATTGGATCCTGATAAACCGGTTCTTGTAAGAGTTCATTCAGAATGTCTTACAGGAGATATTTTTGGTTCCATGAGATGCGATTGCGGGGATCAGCTTGTTAAGTCAATGCAACAAATAGAAAAAGAAGGCTCAGGAATTTTCCTTTATATAAGACAGGAAGGAAGAGGAATAGGGCTTGTTAATAAAATTAAAGCCTATGTTCTTCAGGATCAGGGTTATGACACAGTGGATGCAAATATAAAACTTGGATTCAAGCCGGATATGCGTGACTACGGCATAGGAGCCCAGATACTTGCTGATATCGGTGTTACAAAAATGAGACTGATGACAAATAATCCAAAAAAAATGGTAGGCCTTGAAGGCTACGGGTTAAGCATAGTTGAACAGGTTCCAATAGAAATTGATCCAAATGACATAAATTGCGAATATCTAAAATGTAAAAAAATGAGAATGGGTCATATGCTTGAAAAAGTTGGGGATGACCTTGAAGAAAAAGATGGGCAAAAAGTGTGATTTCTCAGTTTATAAACAGGTTTAAATGAGAAAATTCTGATTTTTAGCCAATTATCAGTTAATAATCTGTAAAACATTGTTATTACAGAAAAATTTATTTTTATTAAAAGAGGATAATTAAAATGCCTGAAATAATTGAAGCAAAGTTGGACGCCTCAGGAAAAAAATATGCAATAATAGTTGCCCGGTTTAATGATTTTATAACAGATCGGCTTACAGGCGGTGCAATTGATGCTCTTATTCGTCATGGTGCAGAAGATAATGACATTGAAATAATAAAAGTTCCAGGAGCCTTTGAAATCCCTTTGATTGCCAAAAGAGCTGCAGCAAAAGAAAAATATGATGCAATTATTTGCCTTGGTGCAGTTATAAGAGGGGCAACTCCTCACTTTGAATATGTGAGCAGTGAAGCAGCAAAAGGAATAGCCATGGTTTCTCTTGAAACAGGAATTCCAGTTGTATTTGGAATTCTTACCACAGACACAATAGAGCAGGCCATTGAAAGAGCAGGTTCAAAAGCAGGAAACAAAGGCGTTGAAGCTGCCATGTCGGCAATTGAGATGGCAAATCTTATCAAAGAACTTTAAATTTGGTGCAGTTATTGATGGGTTATCGTCGAAAAGCAAGGGAGCTTGCACTTCAGGCTCTTTTTTACATGGATATCAGGAATAGTTTTTCAAATGAAAGCCTTATGCTTTTTAAAAAATACCTTTCTTCAGGAGAATCAGAGTTTTTAAATCTTTTAACTGAAGGGGTAGTTGAAAACAAGGAAGATATCGACAGAGTCATTGAGAAACACTCAAGTAATTGGCGTTTGCACAGAATGTCTTGTGTTGACAGAAATATTTTACGATTTGCTGTTTATGAACTTTGTTACTGCTTTGATATTCCTCATAAAGTCAGTATCAATGAGGCTATAGACATAGGAAAGAAATTCGGGACAAGGGAATCGGGAGGATTTATTAACGGTCTTCTCGACAGTATAAGAAAAACCCTGGAAAAAAATGAAAGGCAGAGTTGACATGATTTTAAAAGTATTGCCAGTGGGACCTATAATGGCCAATTGCTTTGTGATTGGATGTAAAAAAACAAGAGAAGCCGTTGTAATAGATCCCGGTGATGAAGATGAAAGAATTTTAATGGCTCTGGCAGATGAAAAACTTACTTTAAAGTACATCATCAACACCCATGGACATTTCGATCATGTAGCTGCAAACAAGGCTATGAAAGATGCAACCGGTGCCAAAATTCTAATCCATGAGGAAGATGCCCCCATGCTGTCCCAGCTTTCTACAATGGCTGTAAGTTTTGGGTTAAGTGCTGAAAACTCACCTCCGCCTGACAGATTTATTGAAGATGGAGATCTTATAGAGTTTGGAGAACTTACTATAAAAGTTATTCATACTCCCGGGCATTCAAAGGGAGGAGTTTCTCTTTACTGCGAAAAAGAAAAAGTTTTGTTTCCCGGAGATACTTTGTTTGCAGGTTCAATCGGAAGAACAGATCTTCCTGGGGGGAGTTATGGAGATCTTATAAAAAATGTAAGGACAAAGTTATTTCCACTTGGAGATGATGTAAAAGTTTTTCCAGGTCATGGGCCTGAAACAACAATTGGTGCTGAAAGAAAATTAAATCCATTTTTTCAATAAGTTGAAAAATTTCAATAAGTTGAAAAATATCTATTGTTTTTCGGCAGAGCCTTTAATTGAAAAGTCAGGCTCTGCCGGAAAAATTATTTTAAGGATTTTGTAAAATCCATATATTTTTCTAACATAGGTGACTGGTTCGTCTCCTCTTGCGTAGCCATAGGTCAGGGTACTATAATACTCCTTTTTTTTGAGCAAAGGTAAAATCATTACCATATTATACCATTTTTCTGGGTCCACTCCGAATTTTCTTGAAAGCTTTCTGGCATCATAAATATGTCCCTGGCCCACATTGTAGGAGGCAAGGGCAATTTTCATTCTGTCCTCTCCCGAAGAGCTGCTGAAAATATCATAAAGTTTTTTCAAGTACATGGCCCCGGCCCTGATATTTTCTTCAGGAGAATAAATATTTCTAACCCCAAGAGCTGCCGCAGTGTTTGGCATTAATTGCATAAGCCCTTTTGCTTTTGCATTGCTTTTAGCCCATTCATCAAAGTGTGATTCCTGATAGATCTGTGCAGTAAGCAGTCTCCAGTCCAGTTGGTATTCATCTGCATATTTTTTTATCAAAGGGTAGTATTCAGGAATTTTTGAATTGATTTTTCTGTGAAATTTCCTTAAATCAAGATACTCAAACACATCAACTTTATGGAAATAATGGGAAGCAATCAGGTTTAAGATTTCCTCGTCCTTAATATTATCAATGAATATATTTATCCTGAACATCAAATCCTTTGCAAGGGGATGAAGTGCAAATCCAATTTGAGTATTTTCATTAACTTGGTCTGCCAGGGCAACTTTTGGATGTAAGTATTTAAGGCTCCTGCCTGTAAGATTGTCTGCTATGGTTCCTGTAATTTCTCCGGATTCGATTTTTGAAAAAATATTTTCAATATTAAACTCAGTGGTTTCAATTAAATTGAGGTTTTCTTTTTCAGATTTTGGTATGTTTTTAATCCCGGGGCAGTTTTTAGTAACAATAAGCTTATGGTCTTTTTTAAGATCTTTTATATTGTTAACAGCTAAGTTGTCCCTGTTAACAACAAGATGCCAGGAAACTGTGAGATAAGGTTTTGAAAAGGCAAGGGAAGTTTTTTTATATTTGTCTTTAGGGTTGGAAATTATAAGAATATCTGCTTTTTTTGAAAGAACAAGCTCTTCTGCTTCCTTAAAAGTTTTGCAGTTTATAAGTTCAAGCCTTGCCCAAAGTCTGGATGCCAGGAAATCAGCAACATCTATGAAGTATTCATTGCCCGGGCCTGGATATTTATCTGTGATATCATAGTCAATTATAGCGGCTTTTAAAATTCCAGAATTGGTTATTTCATCAAAAAGCTCCAGTTTTTGATTTTTTGTTTCATTTATATAAACATAATAACAAAGGTAAATAGACACTGAAAGGAGCAGAATCAGAAAAAATTCTGTGAAATATTTTAAAATAACCACCTTGTCTTTTTGATTCAATTCAGCGTCCTTGGTCAATAGAAAAAACAGGTTATTAATAAATACAAATAAAGCTTATAGACTGTTTTAAAAATTAGTTCAAATTAATACACTATGGGCTGTTATTGAATATATAGATAATAATATAAATTGAATGTTTCATATTTTTAAATAAAAAATCACAATGAATTTAAGCTGTTTTTTTAAAAAAAACACCAAGCCCTTCGGGCTTTTTGATTTTAGTCCATCTTATGAATTAAGATGCATTAGTTATAGTGATACAATTTGCCGTTATATTGGGCAAATTTAAAATCGTTTAATCCCAGAATAAATTTTATATGAATTTTACTTTTAAGGGAGTAGAGTCTCAGTGTGATTGAATTTAAGCTTTTTCTTTGTTAATAATTTGGTAAAATTAGGTTTGGGTTTGATGATTTACAAAGTATAAAAATATGGCAGGGATAATGGAAAGAAAAAAAACAAAACAAATCAAGGTGGGCAATGTCCATATAGGAGGAGATTCTCCCATAAGTGTTCAGTCAATGACAAACACAAAAACTGAAGATATTGAATCAACAATTAATCAGATAAAAAAACTGGAAAATTCAGGCTGTGAAATTGTAAGGGTTGCAGTTCCGGGAGAAGAAGCTGCAAAAGCTTTGGAGAAAATCTGCCAAAGTTCAAAGATTCCAGTAATTGCAGATATTCATTTTGATTATAAACTCGCCCTTTTTTCTCTGGACTCAGGAGTTTCAGGATTGAGGATAAATCCTGGAAATATAGGAGCAAAATGGAAGGTTGAAGAAGTTGTAAAGGCAGCAGCCTCTCTTGAGGTTCCTATAAGAATAGGGGTTAATGCAGGTTCCCTTGAAAAAGAACTTTTAACTAAATACGGGGGAGCAGTGCCCGAAGCTATGGTTGAAAGTGCTAAAACTCATATTCAGATACTTGAAGATCTTGATTTTCACAATATCAAGGTGTCTCTTAAGGCTTCGGATATTGATCGTACAATTAAAGCCTATACTCTTTTTTCAAAAATAAGTGAACTTCCCCTTCACCTTGGAATAACAGAAGCCGGAGGGCTTTATCCAGGTATAGTTAAATCTTCAATTGGGCTTGGACTTTTGCTTTCCCAGGGGATAGGCGATACTTTAAGGGTTTCTCTTACAAGGGATCCTGTTGAGGAAGTAAGGGTTGGGTTTGAAATTTTAAAATCTCTTGATTTAAGACAAAAAGGTGTTGATATTATTTCCTGTCCTACCTGTGGAAGGTGTAAAATAGATCTGTTCAAGCTTCTTGAAGATGTTGAAAAAGAGCTTGTTGGTATAAATAAACCCGTAAAAATTGCAATTATGGGCTGTACTGTAAACGGTCCTGGAGAAGCAAGAGAGGCAGATATAGGAATTGCCGGAGGAGACGGGGAGGGGATTTTATTTAAAAAAGGGAAAGTTGTAAAAAAAATTCCCCAGGACAAAATGGTTGAAATTCTTGTTAAAGAAGTAAAAGAAATGGTTTTAGGCAAAAACTGATCTTCCAGATTTTAAGCTTGGCTGATTTTAAATAAATTTTAAATTTTTATGAAAGGTTTTATATAAATGGCAAAAAAGTCAAAAACAGCAGTAACTCCTACAAGAAGCGAAGATTATCCTGAATGGTATCAGCAGGTGGTTAAGGTGTCTGAACTTGCAGAGTCATCCCCTGTAAGAGGGTGTATGGTGATAAAACCCTGGGGTTATG
Source organism: Desulforegulaceae bacterium (assembly GCA_034006035.1). Lineage (NCBI taxonomy): Bacteria > Pseudomonadati > Thermodesulfobacteriota > Desulfobacteria > Desulfobacterales > Desulforegulaceae > Desulforegulaceae bacterium. The sequence goes on along the minus strand of JAVETN010000021.1, from coordinate 8,914 downwards.
CTCTTTGGGAGAATATGGTCAGAGCTCTTGATGATATGTTTAAAAAAACAGGAGTTAAAAATGCTTATTTCCCCTTGTTTATTCCCCTAGGGTTTATGGAAAAAGAGGCAGAGCATGTAGAAGGGTTTGCCAAAGAATGTGCTGTTGTTACCCATCACAGGCTTGAGTCAGACGGAAAAGGCGGGCTTAAGCCTGCTGGAGAGCTTGCCGAGCCTTTGATTGTAAGGCCCACCTCTGAAACCATAATTGGGGCTCAGTTTGCCAAATGGGTTACAAGTTATCGTGATTTGCCCCTTCTTATCAATCAATGGGCCAATGTTGTAAGATGGGAAATGCGTACAAGAACATTTTTAAGAACAAGTGAGTTTTTATGGCAGGAAGGTCATACTGCTCATTCTACATCTGAAGAAGCTCTTTCAAGAACAAATATGATGCTTGAAGTTTATAAGGATTTTGTGGAAAATTATCTTGCAATCCCAGTTCTTCACGGAAGAAAATCTGAATCTGAAAAATTCCCCGGAGCAGTTGAAACTTTGTGTATAGAAGCCATGATGCAGGATAAAAAAGCACTTCAGACCGGAACATCTCATTTTTTGGGACAAAATTTTTCAAAGGCTTCAGGAATAAAGTTTCAAAATGAAGAAGGTGTTGAAGAGTTGGCTTATACAACTTCCTGGGGAGCTTCAACAAGAATGATAGGTGGAATTATAATGGTACATGGGGATGATGACGGAATAATGCTTCCCCCAAGAGTTGCTTCGGCAAACTTAGTAATTCTTCCTGTATTTCCCAAAAACAGTGACAAAGATAAAATTATTTCCTTTTGTGACAGCATTTATGATTCCCTTTTAGACTTAAAGTATTTTGGTAAAAATCTAATAATTGAAAAAGATTATAGAGATGTTCCAGGCAAGAATTGGGAATGGATAAAAAAAGGAGTTCCCCTTAGAATTGAAATAGGTCCAAGGGATATTGAAAACAATTCAATAATGGTTTCAAGAAGAGATTTGGGGCCAAAAGAAAAAAAATCATTTACAATTGATGAGCTGAAATCATGTATTTGTGATATTTTTGATGAAATTCATGACTCAATGTTTGAAAAGGCCAAACAATTTTTAGCTGCCAACACAAAAGAAATTAATAATAAAGATAAATTTATTTCTTTTTTCACTCCTGAAAATTTAGAAAAACCAGAAATTCACGGGGGATTTGCTGTTTCCGGCTGGTGTGGGGATCCTGAATGTGAAGAAAAGATTCAGGAGGAACTTAAGGTTACAATCAGATGCCTGCCTTTTGGATATAAAGTAAATCAGGGCGAGCAATGCGTTTATTGCGAAAAGAAAGCAAAAGAAAAAGCTGTTTTTGCAAAAGCATATTAGGAATTTAGTGGTGCTTATATTTTAAGCCAACTGGGTTTAATTAAAAGTGGCTGAATTTAATTTTTTAAATATAAAACCCTTGGAGATTTTAAACCAGCAATTTTTATTTATTGAGCTTTGTTATAATTAAATTAACAAATTACCAAACTTGAAAATCATTCAACCTGGGTGAGAAGAATCGGATAAAGACTTTATGATCAGGATTAACGACATACTTGACAAAATTTTAGAATATCATCCTGATGCGGATTTAGATATTGTGGAGCGAGCCTATATTTATTCTGCAAGGGTGCATGAAGGTCAGACAAGACTTTCTGGTGAGCCTTATCTTTCACATCCTCTTGCAGTTGCATGGATTCTTGCCACTATGAGATTTGATGTTGTTAGTATTGCAGCTGCTCTTCTCCACGATGTTATAGAAGATACCCATGCAACTTATGAAGAAGTTGCCTCTATTTTTGGAAATGAAGTAGCCCATATTGTTTCAGGGGTAACCAAGATAAGTAAGCTTAAGTTTGAAAGTGCAGAAGACAGACAGGCTGAAAGTCTAAGGAAAATGATTCTTGCAATGGCAGATGACCTCAGGGTTATTTTGATAAAACTTGCGGATCGGCTTCATAATATGGAAACCCTTCAATTTCACAAAAATGAATCAAAAAAGAAAAGAATTGCCCAGGAGACCAGAGATATTTATTCTCCTCTTGCATCCAGGCTTGGAATTTATTCAATAAAGCAAAAGTTTGATGAAATAGCTTTTGAAGTTCTTTATCCTGAAGAATTTAAAGAAATTGAGGCCCTTACCACCAGTAATATTGAGGAAAAAGAACAATATATTGATAAAGTCAGAAAAATTATCATTGATGAGCTTGAAAAAAACTTAATAGAAGCTGAGGTTCTTGGCAGATATAAAACAATTCCAAGCATTTATGAAAAAATGCTCAAACAAAACCTTAAATTTGATGAAGTCTATGATCTTATAGCTTTCAGGGTAGTTGTTGAAACCATACCCAAGTGCTACGAAGTTTTGGGCCTTATCCACAATTTATGGAGGCCCATAGCCCATAAAATTAAAGATTATATAGGAATGCCCAAGGCAAATATGTATCAATCCCTTCACACAACTGTAATCGGGCCCTATGGCGAAAGAATGGAGATTCAGATAAGAACCCATGCAATGGACAGGGTTGCCAAAACAGGAGTTGCAGCTCATTGGTCATATAAAGAGGGGAAAACAGTTGATCCCAAAATAGTGAAAAGCTTTGAATGGGTACAAAATCTTGTGGAAAACCAGGCTGATTTTCCAGAACCTGAAGAATTTTTAGAAAATGTAAAAATAGATCTTTTTCCAGATGAAGTTTATGTTTTTACTCCAAGAGGAGATATAAAAAACCTTCCAAAAGGATCCACTCCAATTGATTTTGCCTACAGTGTTCATACAGATGTTGGAAATACCTGTGCAGGAGCAAAGGTAAACAGCAGAATGGTTCCTCTTCATCATAAGCTCAAAAACGGAGATACTGTTGAGGTAATAACCTCAAACAATGTCAATCCCAATCATGATTGGCTTTCTTTTGTGAAAAGTGTGAGGGCAAGATCAAGGATTAAAAGATACATCAAGCAAAAAGATAAAGAAAGAAGCTTAGGTCTTGGAAGAGAAATGTGTGAAAAGATTTTTAAAAAGCACAAGCTTAACTTTAATAAGCTTTATTCCACCGATGAAATGACTGAGATTGCATTTAGATATGGATACAAAGAGTCTGAAGATCTTATAGCTGCAGTGGGCTATGGAAAAATAACACCCCGTCAGATTTTAAATCGTTTTTTGGAAAACAGGGAAGAGAAAGAAGAAAAAGAAGGTCAGGAAAATATTTATGATGAGTCAGCAGAAGCCCTTTTCCAAAGTGGTGAAGGAGAAATAATTGTTGATGGGCTAGATGATCTTTTGACAAGGCGTGGAAAATGTTGCAATCCAGTGCCAGGAGATCCCATCATAGGCTATATTACTGAAGGGCATGGAATTACAATCCATGTTAAAAATTGTCCAAATGTAAAAACTTCGGCCAACCCTGACAGATTGGTGCCGGCAAGCTGGGGGAAGACAACAGAAGGAACTTATCCTGTAAGGCTTATTGTTTTTGTAGAAGACAGAGTGGGTGCTGCTGCTGAAATAACAGGCTCCGTAAGTGAAAGTAACGCCAATATTGCTGAGCTTTCATTGAAAAGACAGGAAAATGGAAACGGTGTTAGGTTTGATATGACTATAAATGTTCCTAATAGAGAAATTCTTGAAAAAATATTGAAAAAAATCAAGTCTGTTAAAGATGTTTATGAAGTGAAAAGAATTAAAAGTTAAAAAAATCTTAATCCCGATGCGGATCTGTTTGAAAACACACCGGGGTTAAATTGGCATATAAGAGTTGTTTTTTTATTTGGGTGCTTTTTCAACTTTTCCTGATTTTATACAATTTGTACATGCCTGAATTGTTTTTACGCTTCCTTTGATTTTTGCCCTAACTTTCTGGATATTTGGGTTAAACCGTCTTTTGTTAACATTGTGAGCGTGGCTTATAGTATTTCCTGTCATTGGCTTTTTGCCGCAGATTGTGCATTGTTTTGACATTTGTATTTCTCCTTATAAACTATTGTTACCCTTGGTTCCAAGGCGATTAATTTCACAGAAAAAAATTATTATACCATAAAGTTCAAGATGTAAAGATCAAAGTTTTTATTCCAAGCCTTAATTAAGCATTTTATATCAGGAGGATACACCATGCTTTGCCATATTCTCCGCCTTTGTCCCAAAAGGAATTTGCAAGAAAAAAATGGACATAATTAAGCAAAAAAATTGTTAAGGTTTAGTAAACTATTTTTCTTTGTCCATGGCTTTTTTTTGTAATATTTTCGCAGATTCAATCTTTTTGACTGCTTTTACAGCTGAATGAGAATCTGGATAAAATTTTATTATATTTTCATATCTTGCTATAGCAGAATCAAAGGACTTTTGTTTTAGATAAAAATCTGCCACATAAAGTTCAGACTTTGCAAGCCGTTCAATACAATCTTTTGAATGTTTTTTGGCTTTTTTTACAAGTTGAGAGTCAGGGTAGCTCTGGATGAATTTAATAAAATGATTAAGAGCTTCTTCTGTATATGTCTGATCTCTGTCTATTGAAAGAATTTGCTTGTAATAAGATTCTGCTATCCTGAAGGATGCTTTTTCTGCTTCAGGATGCAAAGGGTAAAGTCTTTCAAAAAGCTTGTATGCCCTGATTGCCTCATCATATTTTTTTAGTTCAAAGTAGGCATCACCAATTTTAATCTGGGCTTCTTTGACATGCTCACTAAAAGGATACCAGTTTCTAAGCTGTTCAAAGAGTTTTATGGCATCAAGATAGTCTTTGTCTTCAAATTCTGTTCTTGCTTCTGTTATCAGTTCTGTTGCTGTTTTTTCAGTTTCTTTGTGAAAAAGGCCGCACCCTGACAAAAAGACTGCGGCCATCACAAAAAGAAAAATTCTTTTCATTATTTAAGACCTTCAATATACTGATCTGCATAAAAAGCTGCGATCGCTGCATCACCCACAGCTGTTGCAACCTGCCTCAGGGGAGTATTTCTTACATCACCAGCTGCAAAAATACCTTTTACAGATGTTTCCATTTTAGGGTCAGTAATTATAAAGCCGCTTTGATCAACTTTGATTTCATTGTTGATAAATTCAGTGTTTGGAATGGTTCCAACCCAGATAAAGCAGCCCTGGGCTTTAATTTCTTTTATTTCCTCTGTTTTTATGTTTTTTACTAAAACAGACTCAACTTCCTTGGTCCCTTTTATTTCAACAGGAACACTATCCCAAACCATTTCTATTTTGTCATTGGCAAAAAGCCGCTCCTGAAGTATTTTTGTTGCTCTAAGCTTGTCTCTTCTGTGAACCAGATAAACTTTATTTACAAATTTTGTAAGAAAAAGAGTTTCTTGGACTGCAGAATCTCCTCCGCCTATGGCAACAACTTCTTTGTCTCTGAAAAACATTCCATCACAGGTTGCACAGGTTGAGACACCTTTGCCATACATTGTCTTTTCCCCGGGGATTCCAAGTTCTCTTGGAGAGCATCCTGAAGCAATTATAATTGCTTTTGCATTAACAGATGACTTTGAAAGGGTAATTTTTTTTATTTTACCTTCAGTTTCAAAACTTTTTACATCTTCTTGGATAATTTCAAGATCAAAGTTTTTTGCCTGTTGTTCCATTTTCATTGTTAGATCATAACCTGCAAGACCATCAGGAAAACCTGGATAGTTTTCAATCCAGTCTGTAATCATTATCTGGCCGCCAGGAGTATGCTTTTCAATTAAAAGAGCCGATAAGCCGGCTCTTTTAGCATAAATACCGGCTGTAAGTCCGGCAGGGCCTCCGCCAATGATTACAAGATCGTAATCATTTTTTTTCATTTTGAGGTTCCTAAATTAAAGATTTAATTTTTTCTTCAAGCTGTTCTTTTGATGCAAGCCCTGTTTGCTTGCTGTGAATTTCACCGTCTTTAAAGAAAATAAGTGTAGGGATTGCTTTAATTTCATATTTGCCCGGTGAAATGGGATTTTCGTCGACATTACATTTGCAAAATTTTATTTTGTCGCCGTAGGTATTGGCAAGCTCTTCAACTGCAGGTGCTATAGCTCTGCAGGGACCGCACCATGGAGCCCAGAAGTCAACAAGAACAGGTTTGTCTGACTTTATTACTTCTGCTTCAAAATTAGAATCTTCGATTTCCATTACTGAATCACTCATTACTTTGTCCTTTCATTGAGTATTTAAACTTTAATGTTTTTTTATTTAATTTATTTATAGTAATAATAAAATCATATCCTTTAATGTCAATCAATCAAAATAAAGTTTCTTCTTTTGACCCAGTACCGAGGATAAACTTTAAATCACTAAGACTAGATGAGAAAGACAGATAAAATAGGTTACAAATCAGCGTAAACTTTTTAAAGATTCATCTGTCCATTTACAGGCCTCAAGATAAATCTGCGGAAGCCTTTTTTTATCAATCCTTAATTTATTCTGAAGCTCTGAAACCTGGTCAAATTTTGCTTTTTCATATAGTGAGATTAAAGCCAATGGAGGATAAAGAGGACCTTTTTTTTCAAGATAAGCAAGGTTTATTTCATCTGAAAGAGGAAGTTCTTTAAGAATTTTATCCATTGGATGGCCTAAAAGGGCGTCAATATGAGAAAAAAGCCCCATGGTAAAAAGAGTTGTAGGTGAAAACTTGGGATTATTAATTTCTATCCCAATCAACTCGCAAAACTTTGCCCTTACAGAGGAATTTCTTAAAAGTGCACTGTTCTTTTTTGATTCCATATTGGTCAGCAAAACTAGAGATGCCAGTTTTTTAAGTTCATCAAGACCTATTAAAACAGCAGCATCTTTTATTGAAGAAACTTTTTCAAGTCTTCTATAGTAGGCTGAATTTATATACCTTAAAACTTTATATGAAAGTCCTAGATCGCCTTGAATCAAATTTGCAACTTTACCTATTTCAACATTTGCTTGGTTAATTTCTGATATGAGGTGAAGGAGCTGTATCTTGTTTGAGGGAAGATTTTCTCCTCGAATTATTTGAGGCTTGCTAAAGAAAAATCCCTGGAAAAGATCAAATCCCATTTTTTTTGCAATTTGATATTCTTTTTCAGTTTCAATTTTTTCAGCAAGAATAGTTATGTTCTTTTTAGAAAATTTCTGGGCATATTTTGTAATTTCATCCAGAGGCGAGGCTATGAAATCAAATTTTACTATATCGGCAAGCTCAATAAAAGGCTCAAGCTCAGGCCTGTATATGAAATCATCAAGGGCAATTATGTACCCCTTTTTTTTTAAAAGCCTGCATTCTTTTATTATTTCTTTGGTAGGTGGTACATTTTCAAGTATTTCAACAACAATTGAATCTTTGGGGAAAATCAGGGGAATTTGTTTTAAAATAAGATTTTCAGTAAAATTTATAAATGCATTTTTTCCGTCTGTGAGGTCTTCAATTCCAAAATTTAAATATGTGTTTGTTAATACGTGGGAAGAAGCAAGATCTCCATTCATTTCAGGCATGGCATTTTTAAAGCTGCTCCTGAAAAGAATTTCATAGGCAACTATTTCCATCTTTTTATTGAATATAGGCTGTCTTGCTGTAAATATTTCCATAAATAATTGTGAAAGTCTTTTTTATTTGTTGTGATTACTTTAGCTTATTAATATAAGTTAACCCAAAAAAATACAATAAAGGATTTAAATATAATGAATAAGCTCGCTATTTTAATTTCTGGTACCGGCTCAAATTCACAAAAAATTTGTGAAAGCTGTTTTAAAGGTCAGGTTGATGCCCAGGTTGTGTGTATAGGTTCTGACAATCCTGATGCAAAGGGTTTAGAATATGCAAATCAAAATAATATATATTCATTTGCAGTTGATTATAAAAAAATAATCTCTGATTATAATAAAAACCCCAAAGAATTTAAACTTCCCAGTGACTTTGACTACAAAAATATAAATGATAAACTTGTATTCTGTCCAGTTAAAGATAGGGAAAAATATATAAAAACAAGGGCCTTTGCAGAAAGAAAGATTCTTGATGAAATTTTAAAATTCAAACCAGATCTTCTTGTTCTTGCAGGGTTTATGAAAACCCTGACCCCTTATTTTATTGACAGATTTTCTCCCGATTCTCAAAATCCCCGGATAATAAATATCCATCCTTCACTTTTGCCTTCCTTTCCAGGAGTTGACGGCTATGGTGATACTTTTGATTATGGATGTAAAATTGGAGGATGTACAGTTCATTTTGTTGACTATGGAACTGACACAGGACCCATAATTTTACAAAAAGCATTTGAAATTTTACCCGATGATTCCATTGATGATGTCAGAAGAAAAGGAATTGAGCTGGAGTGGCAAGCTTATCCCCAGGCTTTAAAACTTTTTTTTGAAGGAAAAATAAAAATTGATGAATCTGATAGTAAAAGAAAAATTGTAAAAATAATTTAAAAAATGATTGGCAAAAAACAGGTTTTTTGTTTTTTATGTCGGATTAGTTGTTTTTTTAGTAAATTCTGTTTAGAGTATTTTAATTGTTAATTTCTAGTATGGCTGTTCAATTTAGACAATGGAAATTTAAATGTATAAATCTTAAGATTTTTTTTATTTAGTTTTTATTTTGATTTGAAAATGGGGGCAAAAAGCAGTTTTAGTTCCACAATTAACTATAGTTTCTTTGTTTAAATATAATCAGTGTGGGTACAATAAATTTTTGCAGGAGGAAAAATGGGATTTTTAAACAACTTAAAAGTTGGACTGAGGATGAGCATAGGGTTTGGGGTTTTGGTTTTAATAATTTTTTATATTGGCTTGTCATGGTATTTTGCAGGGGCAAGAAATATGGAAAATGTAAATGAACTTGCCGAAGAAAGACTTCCAGGTGTTATTGCTATCCTTACAATGGAATATGAGTTTGAAAAGGTTGTCAGGGCTCAAAGAACTCTTCTTAATC
>JAVETN010000020.1 GCA_034006035.1 Desulforegulaceae bacterium | reverse complement strand
TCATCCCCTCTCTCCTGATATCTGGTCTTTGTATATTTTCAGATTATCAGAAGTTTTCTTTGGGTGGGTCAATTTTCAGCTGCAATTTTGTGCTTTAGTGGGTCAATTTTAGGCTACCAAAACTAGTAAATCCTTTTTTTGAAACCCAACGTTGTAATCAGGGGCGCTGCTTTTTGCGTCCCCTGCATTGAATTGTTAACTTATTTTTGATTAAAGAATATAAAATATAATGTTGTAATATTTCTTATAGAAAGCAAAAGCACATGTAAAGTGCCGAAACATAAAATAGCTATTATGAATAAGGAATATTTGTCAAAATAAAGGAGTACTGTAAAAAACAAAGTCAATAACAACATAAACAGGCTTGATATTGCCGAATAAATAAGATTTAAAAACACGAAGCGGTAATTGCTTATTGGTTTACCGTGAATTTTTCTTTCACTTTCTTTTCCAAGAATTTCAATTTTAGAAATATCTGCTGTTGTAAAAATTGCAATTGCCGCCATAGTAAATCCAACCAAGATAGCGAACATATTTATTAAAATAGAGATTATTGATTTTATAAAGTCGCAATTAATAGTAATTCCAGGAATGTCATTAATTTTAAAATAGACGAGAATTGAAAATGCGAGAGGGACAAGCCACTCATAAACTATCTCTCTCTTCTTGATTGTGAAAATATAATCAATTATGGTAAAGCTAAAATCTGTATATAGAAACTTCATAAAATTTCCTCTACCAATTGTTTGATGGCTGGTAATATAGTTTGAGTCATCACTTGACCATTATCATCTAATTCGACCTTGATTGTGTCGTGGTCTTTAAGTCTGTTGGTATCTATTAATATTGTTGATTGGCTATAGGTTTTGCCGTAGACTCTAACCCTTGAAACCTCATCCTTCTTAGTATTTGAGAAAATATTATAAACAGCCTTTGCTGTTTTCTTCAATGATTTAGCTCTTTGAGCTTTAAAGGTAACAATTGCGTCCTCTTGTATATCTCCTTGGTCTATAGGTATTTTACTACCGAAGGAGTCACTTACTTGTATATATGGAGTATATATCTCAACTGATGAAACACGCTCCAATTCTTTAAGCTTTTCATTAAAATCTCCTGTGATTGAAAGACCTATGTTGAAAATATAATTTTGATTGATTTTCTTTAAATATGGTTCCAAATATGTTTGAAATGTATTTATTTGAACTCCATCTCTTTTGACTTCAAGCAGAAGTAGTATTTCATTATTTTTTACACCCATTGCAAAGTGTGTTTTTTCACCTTCACCCTCAGTCATTCTTTTAGGATTACTTCTCTCTGACAGATTTTCCTTGTCTATCAGATCCGGTCTATGATTATATTTTGCCGATTTGAAGTAACCCCATGCAAATTCGTTATTTTCTGTATATGAAAACAACAAATGAAAACGATTTAAACTGGGATTATCATAAACTCTTTTTTGATTTTTGAGCTTCATTATAGCACGAAAGCATTCTTGTAATTTAACAGCATCAACCACATTACCAGTTTTATTGTTTTCTATTTTGATGCTGTAATGAATAATTTTTCTTGTTGATATGCTCATTGAGCACTCCTGATAAATATTATTGACAAGTTAACGCCGCTAATCAGCCGCGCGGCTTTTTGCGTCGGCTGCATTAGCCTTGTTAGATGATTTTTTACCTCCAAATAAACCCAATTCAAATGTTTTGAAAAAGCAATCTACCTCTTGGAAACCTATGTCGCGAAGCCATTGGCATTGTATATCAACAGGTGCTGGAATATTCTCCTTTTTATCTTCATAGTATGCTTTTTCGATTTGATCCATCATTTCATTTTGATCGGGATTCGGGAGAGAACACCGAATATTTTCAAGGAAGAAGCTGTCAAAAATTTCACTTATGGCGAAAGTTTCAGAACGCACTTGGTCGAGGTTTAAAAAAATGCCACCTTCTTTAAGAAGATTGTAAATTTCAGTATACAAAGCCTTCTTACGATCATCAGGCTGATGATGTATGGCAAATCCCGATACAATGATATCAAAAGGTGTTTGAGCCTTAACAGCATTAATCCAGTCTGACGTTGCGAAATCGATCTGTCTGACCTTTGCCATTTTGCTATCACCAATTTTTTTACGCACTTTTTCAAGCATTGGTTCAGAAAAATCTGCAAAAACAGTATGCGCCGCAGGGTACTTCGTAAGTAACATGCGCCCAAGAATTCCATCACCACAGCCCAAATCCAAAATTGTGGAAGGACAAGGGCTCCACACGCTTATTAGCTTGATGATTATTTCCAACTGAAGGTTTGCACCGGGTATAGCCCCGCGTACGCCTTCAGAAAAGGTTTCTGATAGTTCCTTTGTTAGCCATTTACTATGGTGTTCATTCATTCTGTATCTCTCTCATCTAACGCTTGCAGCATGCGCGCCCTTGGAATGAAGCCGAAGGCGCAATGGAAAGGGCGTCGCCGTGCCTGCACTGGTTATGAGATTAGCCGATTACTGGCACGCCTACGATGTAGGGCGCGAGTCCATTTTCGTGTCTTTTCATAAAATGGTCATAGTTCTTCTGAAAACTGGCGTGGCCTCCCATGGTTTTGAGCCAATCCTGAACTCCCGAAACGATGTCGCTACAGAATATTTTCAGATCGATATTGTATGCGTCGTTTAGAGTATTTCGATGTAAGGTCATATTTGACCCTGGTTCCAGAAAGATAATCCGTGAGTAACCGAGGTTGTTATGGTTGGCCCGCCCCTGATGCAAGATCCCACAACGATATGCGTAGCATTGTTCGCCAGTTAGCTGGCCATCGTATTTGTGGGAGACCCACTTATTGAACCATGCTTTGTACCTGTTCCCATTTGCCACACCGTTGTGTGATTCCAATGCCCCGCAAATGTCCGGCAGCGCGAGGGCTACATACAGGCCCAAAAGGTACGTGCCGTTTTCTATAGAATGTTCAATTTGACTGAGAAGTTCTTCCATATTCCCTGCTCATAACAGTGTTTATATATGGAAAAAATCCACTTATAACGCTTATATAATAGAATTTTTTCCAGTTTATCAAATATTTAAGTGGAAAAAACTGAAAATAAAGATAAAATAATTCCACTTTTCAAAAAAAGATATTTAAAGTAAATTGTAAATAACAAAACCATTATTTAAAAAACTTGTCAATTAATTAAAGATTTAATTTTTAATATCCTGAAATTAAAGAATATTTTGAATAAAAATTGATTTATTACATTATTTTATAAAAAGTAAATTTCCATTATATTTTATATTTATAGGTATTTATGGAAAAATTGATTTATTTCCCAAATAAAAAAATATTCTTTGAATAAATTCAATATCCAAAGGCAGCCTCATGAAAATCAATCAAACAATAAAGTTCAAACCAAATCCTGATTTGAAATTAATGGACCAGGTTAAAGAGGTTTTAAGGTATCATCACTATGCATACCGCACAGAGCAGACATATTGTGCCTGGATAGTAAGATATATAAAATTTCACGGGTCAAAAAAACATCCTTCATTAATGGGGAAAAAAGAGCTTGATTCTTTTTTGAGCTATCTTGCTGTTGAAGAAAAGGTTTCGGCCTCAACCCAGAAACAGGCTCTTAATGCTCTTGTTTTTTTATATAGAAATGTTCTTGATATAAATATTGAAGGAATGATTGAACCTGTAAGGGCAAAACAAAGAAAACATTTTCCTGTTGTAATGACAAAAAATGAAATTAAAAAACTTTTTATGCATATGTCAGGAACACATCTTTTGATGGCAAGGCTAATGTATGGAAGCGGGCTTAGGCTTATGGAATGTGTAAGACTTAGAATTCAGGATATTGATTTTGAAAATAAGCAGATTTATGTAAGGGCCGGGAAAGGAAATAAAGACAGGATAACTGTTTTGCCAATGTCTTTAAAAGATGAGCTTCAAATTCATGTAAACCGGGTGAAAGAACTTCATGATGAAGATCTGGAAAACGGATTTGGAGAAGTGTATCTTCCAGGCGCACTGGGAAAGAAATATCCAAAAGCTGCAAAAGAATTTGGATGGCAGTATGTTTTTCCTTCAAAAAAACACAGTAAAGATCCCTATACAAATATTGTAAGAAGGCACCATGTAATGGAATCGGGATTGCAGAAAGCACTAAAAAGAGCTGTAACAAATGCTAAAATTTATAAAAAGGCAACATGCCATACCCTAAGGCATTCTTTTGCAACTCATATGCTTGAAAATGGTGTAAATATAAGGGTTCTGCAGGAACTTATGGGCCACTCCGATGTTAAAACCACAGAAGTTTATACCCATGTAATGCAAAAAGATATTAACAGCGTGAAAAGTCCTCTGGATTAAAATGACAGGAAAGATAGTTTTTTTAAATTATGCTGTATCTGTTATTTTTTTCTATCTGTATTTTTCAGCAAGTTCTTGATATTTAAGCCCTGTTCCCCCAAAAATATCAAGGGCACTTCCAACAGTAAAATCAATCAGCCCTTTTCCCATAACTTTTATTTGTTCAATATGTTCTTCTGAACTTATTCCGCCTGCATAGGTAACAGTAATTTTAGATGATTTTGCAAGAAGCTTTACAAGTTCTGTTTCAATTCCGCTGCATTTTCCTTCAACATCAACAGCATGAATAAGATACTCAAAACAGTATTTTGAAAGGTAATCAAGAAGTTTATTTGTAACTTTTTCATTTGTAAAATTCTGCCATCTATTTGTAACTATATAATAATAACCATCTTTTTTTCTGCAGCTTAAGTCAAGAACAAGGCGGTTTTTTCCAACTAATTTTGAAAGCTTTTCAAGTCTTTTTTCATCAATTACTCCGTCATGGAAAACATAGGAAGTGACAATAAGAGCCTGAGCTCCGTTATCAAGCCAAAAAAAGGCATTGTCAGTGTTTATTCCCCCGCCTACCTACATTCCTTTTGGCCATGCTGAAAGGTTTTTTGCGGCGTCTTCATTTCCTTTTCCAAGCTGAATTATGTGGCCGCCTGTAAGATTGTCTTTTTTGTATAAATCTGCAAACCATTCAGGAGGTTTTTTTGATACAAAATTGGTTTCAAGTTTTTGGCTGGGATTATCTGAAAGTGAAGAGCCTACAATTTGTTTTACAACACCGTCGTGGAGATCAATACATGGCCTGAATTTCATTATATTTTTCCTGTTTAGATTGCTTTGATTCAAAAGGCCGGGTTTTTTTTGTAAAAAGCCAGCCTTTTGAAAAAAAGGAACTACCATCTAAGTCTTATGTTTTCAAGTTTTTTGACTTATGCTGAAACTATAATTTTTTAATCGAACTAAAACTAAAGTTTAGTTTTTCAAAAATTTCATTGCTTTTTCAACATTAATTCCTTCATGTACAACACCGTGAAGAGCCCTTACAAGTTTGGCTGGATTGTCGTCCTGGAAAATATTTCTTCCAACAGAAATTCCGGCTCCTCCTGCCTGAATTGAATCATAGACCATCTGAACTATTTCAAGATGGCTACCCATTTTGGGGCCTCCTGCAATTACAACAGGAATATAACAGCCTTCAACTACTTGGGCAAAGGTTTCCGGTGAACCTGTATAGGCAACTTTTACAACGTCAGCACCAAGTTCTTCTGCAACTCTTGCACAATGTTTTACGGCTTCAACATCATATTCATCTTTAATTTTTGGGCCTCTGGCATACATCATTGCAAGAACAGGCATTCCCCAGGTTCCTGCTATCGAGCATATTTCTCCTAGCTGCTTTAACATTTCCCTTTCAGTTTCGTCTCCAAGGTTTATGTGAACAGAAACTGCATCAGCACCAAGCCTTAATGCATCTTCAACTGTTCCCACAAGGGTTTTGGCATTTGGATGAAGAGAAAGGGAAGTACTTGCAGATAAATGAATTATAAGTCCTATATCTCTTCCTGCTCCCCTGTGGGTTCGTCTTGGAAGTCCTTTGTGCATTAATACTGCATTGGCTCCGCCTTCTGCCACTTTGTCCACAGAACCTTTTAAATCAACAACTCCGTAAATTGGGCCAACACTTACCCCATGATCCATTGGAACAATAATTGTTTTTCTAGTGTTTCTGTTGAAAATTCTTTCAAGTCTTACAGCTTTACCAAGTAGCATTTTTACTCCTTTGTGTATGGCTGCAGGTTTTGTCCGGCAATTTTTTTTGAAGTCAGGAAAGGAAATTTGATCAAAAAAAAGGCCGCCGGCATTCCCGCCTGCGGCCTTTTAAATGGTTAATTTTTTTAAGATTAAACCACTAACACCTCAGGCGGGCAAATAAAATATTTGAAGAAATAAAAAAAGAAATAACCTGATGTGTTAACTAGTGTAGTTTTCATAAGAATACCTGGTAACAAAACAATGACTGAAAGTCAATAATTTAAAGTCTTGGTTTTTGTTTTTTTCTATTTAATAAATGAGTGCACAAAGTTTTATGATTAAGATTTTAAAAAGATTTGATAAATTACAATTGGTAATGTTTATAAAAATGTTGAAAACTAAATCTTTATTTTCAGTATCTTAGGGTTGTTTTTAACATTGTTAACTTGTTTTTTTATCAATATTTATACAAAGAAAATGGGAAAATAAAATTTTTATATTTTTGAGGCCATATTTCTATTCCAAAAAGAGCTGTGGACAGGAAAAAGGTCTTTGAAGACAATGAAAATCACTAGTATTATAAATTCTACTTCTTGATAATTAAAAAGAAGTGGTTTAAATATTGTAAGGTAAATATTTTCAATTATAAGCTGAGAAAAAAATCAGTTTGTCGAGGTGGCAGTTTAAACTGAATAACTATTATTTTAAGTTCCTATCAAAGTATCCTTTAAAAGCAGGGTGAATGATTATGAAAAAAATACTTAATTCAATTTTTAAATTTATAGTTTTTTTTATTGGAAAACCAGGCTGGACACCACCTCCCTGGTTTTATTCATTGAAAAATTTAAAATCTGAAAAACCAGGCCTTTCCAAGGCATTTACTTTTATTGTTTCTTTTGTTGTTGTAATAAGTCTTGCTGGTTGTGTTTATCTTACCAAGAAAAAATCAGACTACCTTTCTCCACAGGTTATTCCACCTGATATAAATCTGATTGAAAAGCCCGGCAAAGTTGAAATAAGTTTTTCTAAGGAAGGATCTAATGAATTTTTTTCTGTTGCAGATATTAACTTTTCAGATAAAAAAATAGAATCAGGAATTAAAATAAGCCCTTCAATAAATGGTTTTTTTGAGTTTAAAGGGGATAATCTCATTGTATTTAATCCCAGTGAAAACTGGAAAGCTGATACTGAATATAAAATAAGTTTTAATAAAAGTATTTTTTTAAAAAATCTTTTGATTAAAGATTATTATATAAAGTTTAAAACTCCGGAATTTAAAGCTGACACATCTTCATCAAAATTTTATACAGACCCAAAAAATAAAAAAATTCATAAGGGAATTTTTGCAGTTTCTTTTAATTATCCGGTTTTTAAAGATTCTGATTTAAGCCAAAAAATAAAACTTGAAATCAATAAAAAGCCCATAAATTATGACCTTGAATTTGATGAAAAAGCTAAAACTCTTTTTATTCATTCCAAGCCCGTTGAAATTAAAGAAAATACTCAATACCTTGATTTGTTTATTGAAAAGGGAATAAAAACTTCCCATGGGGAGGCTTCAACAAAAAATTCTGTTGAATCAAGAATTGCAATTCCTTCAATGGAAAACTTTTTTAAAGTTGAAAATATAAGCTCACAAATTGTAAATAATGAAAAAAATGAGCCGGTTCAGACAATTGTTCTTATGTTTACTGCTGAAGTTTTGCAAAAAGAACTTGAAAAAAAGGTGAAAATCTGGCTTTTGCCCAGAAAAAAGAACAACACAAGATGGAATTCTCCCGGAGAAATTTCAGATTCTCTTCTTGAAACAGCTCAAAAAGTTAATTTCAGTTTTGCTCCCAATGAAAGAGAATCCTCCAGATCCTTTGGTATCAAGCTTGATCTTGAGGAGAGAAGAGATATTTACATTGAAATTGAGCGGGGGCTCAAGTCAGATTCTGGATATTATTTCTCCAAGGGATTCAGCGATGTTTTAAGCACTCCAGATTATCCTAAAGAGATTGAAATTATTGGAAGTGGCGGTCTTTTATCTCTTTCAGGGGACAAGACCATCTCATTTAAATCCAGGGGAGTTAAAGGAATCAAAGTAGTAATTTACAGACTTCTTGAAAATCAGCTTCAGCATCTTATAACCCAGGCAGGCGGAGATATTTCAAGGCTTGATTTTTCACATTATTATTTAAATAAAGAAAATCTTGGTGAAAGATTTGAAAAAATAATTCCTTTAAATCCAAAACATCCAAAAATTGCCTCATATTCAAGTCTTAATCTTTCTGAGTTTTTAAATCAGGACGGAAAAAAACCCGGCTATTTTTTTATTGAAGCAAATAGTTATGATCCATATGAAAACAGATATGATTACTACAATGTAAATGACAGACGCTGCATTCTTTTAACAGATCTTCTCATTCTTTTAAAAACTAATTATGATGGTGCAATAAATGTTTTTGTCCATTCTCTGTCAAAAGAATCTCCAGTAAATATGGCAAAGGTTTCAGTGCTTGGTAAAAACGGAATTTCAGTTCTTGATTCATATACAGATGAATACGGCTATGTTTTTATTCAATCTTTAAATGATTTTACAAATGAAAAGCAACCTGTGGCAATCACAGTTAAATCAGGAAATGATATATCTTTTATTAAGTTAGGTGATCCAGCCAGGACTTTGAACCATTCTTCCTTTGATACAGGAGGTGTAAGAAGCAGGTATGCAAATCCTGACAGAATTAATGCTTTTCTTTTTTCAGATAGGGGGATTTACAGGCCTGGAGAAGAGTTTAACCTTGGTGCTATTGTAAGACATAAAGGATTTGAAATTCCCCGGGGAATTCCTGTTGAATACAGTATTTATGATTCAAGGGGAAATGAAAGACTTAAAAAAAGAATTAAAGTATCAGATTCTGGCTTTTTTGATATTTCATTTAAAACAGAACAAACAGATCCAACAGGTAGATGGACTATTGAGCTTTATCTGGTTTCAGACAAAGGCTATAGAGAATCAACCCTTGGTTTAGAAACTGTAAAAATTGAAACATTTGAACCTGACAGACTGAAAATATCTTCAAAACTTTCAAAATCAGATAAAGGCTGGCTTATTCCGGAAAATTTAAAAACAGAAGTAACTCTTTTAAATCTTTTTGGAACCCCTGCCCAGAATAACAAGGTAACAGCTGATTTCAAGCTTGTTCCTTCAAGTTTTACCTTTGATGAGTATAAAAATTATTCATTTACAGATCCTTTTTATTCTTCTGACAGGGTTTTAAAAACAATTTCAAGAAGTCTTGGATCAAAAAATACAGATATTGATGGAAAAACCTTTTTTGATCTTGATTTTGACTCCTTTGATAAAGGAACTTACAGGCTTTTTCTAAATATAAAAGGTTTTGAAAAAGGAGATGCAAAAAGTGTTGATGCTTCAAACAGAGCTTTTATATGCCCAATGGATTATCTTGTAGGATATAAGACTTCTTCAAATCTTTCTTATTTAAGAAAAAATTCCAAAAATCATCTGGATTTTATTGCAATTAATAATGAACTTGAAAAAATTTCCAAAGAAAATCTTGTTTTAAAATTTAAAAAAGCAAAGGAAATTCAGGCTCTTGTTCAAAAACCTGATAAAACATATGAATATAAAATTGTAAAAAAAGAGGAAGTTAAAAAAGAAGAAAATTTTTCAATTTCTGAAAAAGGGTCTAAAATCCAGCTTTTTACAGAAGAACCAGGAGACTATGTTTATGAAATTTTTGACAATGGAAAGCTTTTATCAAGAATAGAATACTTTGTTGCCGGAGCTTTAAACGAAGCTGGAAAAATTGAAAAAACTGCTGTGGTGGATGTAAAACTTTCCAAAAAAGATTATAAGCCCGGTGAATTTCTTGAAGCAGAAATTATAACTCCGTACCGGGGATTTGGACTATTAACCATTGAATCGGAAAGAGTGTATGTCCATAAATGGTTTAAAGCTACAAGCTCAAGAACAATTCAGGTAATGGAGATCCCTTCAAGTATTGAGGGAAACGCATATTTTTCAGTTTCAATGGCTAGAGCCTTTGATGATCCTTCAATTTTTGAATCTCCTTCAACCTATTTTGTAAAACCTTTTTATATAGAAAAATCTAAAAGAGTATTAAACCCTTTGATTGAAGTAGCTGAAAATATAAAGCCAGGGGATGAACTTGAAATTTTTTATTCAACGGATAAAAAGGCCAAAACTGCTATTTTTATAGCAGATGAAGGAATTTTACAGGCAGGAGACTACAATTATCCCCTGCCTTTGGATCATTTTTTGAAAAAAAGAGCTCTTGAAGTAGATACTGCTCAAATTGCAGATCTTGTTATTCCTGAATTTCGAATAATCAGGGAAAAACTAGGGATAGGCGGGGGAGCAAGATATGAAGAATCAGCAAAGCTTCTTGCTGCAAACTTAAATCCTTTTAAAAGAACAATAAACGATCCTGCAGTGAAATGGTTTGGAATTCTTGATTCGGATCAAAATAAAAAATCAGTAAAATGGAAGGTTCCAGATACTTTTAACGGGACATTGAAAGTAATGGCTGTAAGTGCTGAAAAATCATCCATGGGTTTTTCAAAAAAGCCTGTTCTTGCAAGAGCTCCTTTTGTTCTTTCTCCAACTTCTCCTCTTGCTGTTACATTCAAAGACAGTTTTAAAGTTACCTTAAATGTTTCAAATCTTCTTAAAGGTTCGGGAAAAAATTGTCCAATTACTGTAAAAATGGAAGCAGATGATAAATTAACAATTAAAGGTGAAACTTCAAAAATAATAAATATTGATGAAAACAGTGAAAAAACTGTGGAGTTTATTGTTGAGACAAAAAATGAGCCTGGAAATGCAAAACTGAAATTTTATGCAACTTCAGGAGATACAAGCTCAACAACTTCAGCGTCAATAAGCATAAGACCTTTTGTTCCCTATAAAACAACAATTGTTTCAGGGTTTTCAGGTTCAGGTAAAAAGAATATAAAAATTGACAGAAGTCTTATAAATGATTTTTCAAAGCAAACAGTTCTTGTTTCAAAATCTCCCCTTATTTTTGTAAAAGGGCTTTATACCTGGCTTGATAAATTTCCCCATGAATGCACAGAACAGCTTGTAAGCAAAGCTTTTCCAGCTTTAGTGTTTTCAAAGGCAGGTATTGATATAGATGCCTTTGAAAATGTTTCAAATGCCATTAAAGCTTTAAGGCAAAGACAGACTTCAAATGGAGGTTTTTCAATGTGGCCTGGAAGTAAAGAGCATGCTTTTTCTTCGCTTTACTCAATTCACTTTTTAATTGAAACAAAACAAAGTGGTTTTGATATTCCTGAAACTATTCTTCAAAGAAGTGTTTCTTATCTTGAAGAAAAGGCCTCTTCTGTAGAAGAAGGTGTTTTTGAAAAAAGAATAAAAAGTTACAGTGTTTATCTTTTAACAAGACTTGGCCATAGAACTTCAAACCATCTTCAGGATATGGAAGATAATTACGACAAAAAAGAAATAAAAAACGATATTGTTTCTGTTTTTGCAGCAGCTTCGCTTAAGCTTTTGAGAAGTGATTATGAAGCTGACAAAAAAATAGAAAGCTTTGATTTTGAACAATACAACCCTGAAGATGATTATTGGTTTAATCCAGCCAATGCTTATCCTTTTTATCTTTATATTTTGGGGAAACATTTTCCCTCAAATTTTGACAAAATTTTTAAATCAGGAATTGATAAGCTTTTAGAGCCTGTATACATCGGAAATTTTAATACAACTTCTTCAGCCCTTACAATTCTTGCTCTTTCATTTAATCTTGATGAAGAATCTTCAGATGAAACAACAGTTGAATTTATAGATTCAGATAAAAATAAAACAATGGAAACACTTGGGGCTTCAAAGATTCATGAACTTGAGTTTTCAACAGGAATAAAATCTATTTCAATTAATTCAAAAACTCCTTTTTACTATCTTGTTTCCCAAAGTGGTTATGATGATATTGAAGAAGTTAAACCTGTGAGTAATAAAGTTGAGGTGATAAGAGAATATTTTGACTTTGAAGGAAACAAGCTTGAAAATCCAAAAAGAGGCAAGGACTATGAAGCAGTGATAAAAATAAGATCTCTTACAGGAAAAATGGAGCCAAATATTGCTGTTATAGATTTGTTTCCCGGAGGATTTTATCCGGATCTTGAAAGTCTAAGAAAAAATTCAGGAATTAAAAAAGCAGAATATATTGATGTCAGAGAAGACAGGGCTGTATTTTATCTGACTGCTGCTCCTCAGATTATGACATTTAAGTATAAATTCAGAGCAGGGTTTGAAGGAGATTTTACAATCCCTTCCATTCAGGCAGAATCATTGTATGATGTAAACCTTAATTCTTTGACAAAAATGGGCAAAGTTTCTGTTAATCCCTAAATTGATCTTGGGTTTATTTTGAAAAAAATTCTTCTTTGTCAGTTTTTTCTTTTAATAATTTTGTCCTGGGTCTGGATAAGAATTCCAGATCCAGGACTTTACCCCTTAAAAACATGGTCAAAAGCATATAAAGATAAATCAGGAAAGCTTTTAAGGCTTACACTTTCAGATGATGACAAGTACAGGCTTTTTACAGATATAGAAAAAATTCCCCAAAATCTTGAAAAAGCAGTTTTAGCTTATGAAGATAAATATTTTTATTATCATCCCGGGTTTAATCCTTTCTCGATTTTAAGAGCTTTTTCAGATACTTATATTTTTAAAAAAAGAATGGTCGGAGGATCAACACTGACCATGCAGGTTGCAAGATTAAGGTTTAAAATTGATTCAAGGTCTGTGAAAGGAAAATTTACCCAGATTTTAAAAGCAATTCAGCTTGAAAGGCATTATTCTAAAAAAGAAATTTTAGAAGCATATTTTAATCTTGCCCCATATGGGGGAAATATTGAAGGAGTTGGATCAGCTTCAGAAATTTTTTTTCATAAACCGGTTTCAGCTCTAAATTTTTATGAGGCGGTTTCCCTTGCTGTAATTCCCCAGAATCCTGCAAAGAGATATCCTAGTTCAAAATCAGGAGAAGCTGAGCTTGGAAAGGCAAAAAAAAGGCTTTGTGAAATCCTTGATAAAAAAACAGAGATTCCTCCCTTAAAATTTTATAAAATCAGTGAAATTCCATTTAAATCACCCCATTTTACAGATTTTCTTGAAAAAAAAGATCTATTTTACAAAAAGAACATATTAACAACTATTGATTTAAATCTTCAGGAAATTATTGAAAAAAGAATAACTTCCTATATTGAAAGAAAAAAGATTTTTGGAATAAGAAATGCCGCTTCTTTGCTTATTAATTTTAAAACAGGTGAATTAGAGGCAATGGTGGGTTCAGCCAATTATTTTGATGATTCAATTCAGGGTCAGGTGAATGGATGCACTTCAAAAAGATCTCCTGGTTCTGCTTTAAAGCCCTTTGTTTACGGCCTTGCCCTTGATCAGGGAATTATCCATTCCCATACCCTTTTAAAGGACTCTCCAACCTCATTTGGAGGGTTTACTCCTGAAAATTACGATAAAAAATTCGAAGGCCCTGTTTTTGCCATGGATGCTTTAAGAAAAAGCAGAAATCTTCCAGCAGTTTATCTTGCTTCAAAAATAAAAAATCCAGATCTCCATGATTTTTTATATTCTGCCAGGGTTGAAGATTTAAGAAATAAAAGTTTTTATGGACTTTCTCTTGTTTTAGGAGGAGGGGAAACAACTCTTTTAGAACTTGGATCTCTTTATAGCGTATTGGGGAATCTGGGCGAATTTAAAAGCTTGAAATTTATTAAAAATGAAAAATCAAATAAAACTAAAAAAAGATTATTATCCAGGGAAGCTTCTTTTATTATAAAAACTGAGCTTTCAAAAAATCCTCCTCCAAAAGGGTTTGAAAAATTCAAAACCAACCATACCAAAATTTCCTGGAAAACCGGAACTTCCTATGGATTCAGGGACGGAGTTGCAGCAGGAATTTTTGGAGATTATGTTTTGGTTGTCTGGGTTGGAAATTTTGATGGAGAGGGAAATCCTTCATTTACAGGAAGAAAAGGAGCCGGCCCTTTATTTTTTGATATAATAAACCAGTTGATAAATTATAAAAAACCAGAGGCTGATAGTAAAATTCCCTATGATCTCAATCTTAAAAAAGTTGATGTTTGTAATCTTTCTGGAAAATTTCCCGGAAAATACACTCCCCACACAACAAAAGCATGGTTTATCCCAAAAGTTTCTCCAATTGATGTTTCAGAACTTCATAGACCTGTTTTTATTGATAAAAAAACAGGTTTAAGGGATTGTAAGTTTTTACCTGAGAAAACAGAAATAAAAATTTATGAATTTTGGTCAGGAGAAATGAAAGCTCTTTTTGAAAAAGGCGGAATTTATATAAAAACCATTCCTCCTTTTAAAAAAGAATGTCTGGTTTCAAATTTTACAGATTCTGGAATTTCACCAAAAATAACCTCTCCAACTTCAGGGGTTGATTATATTATTTTAAAAAACAACCGCAAAATTCCCCTTAAAGCTTCAAGCGGGCCTGGAGTGGAAAATTTTTATTGGTTTTCAAATACAAATTATCTTGGAAAATCCAAACCTGAAAAAGTATTTATCTGGGAAGCAGATGAAGGAAGGCAAGTTATTTCAGTTTCTGATGATTTTGGGCGTTCTGACAGGATTAAAATTAATATTGTCTATAAAAATGTTGAAAATTAATTGTTTAAAATCAGATCTTTATCTTTGTTTTTAACAAATTTGACATTTTGTTTTAAAAAATAGATTTATTTAGTTTACTTATCATTTCCAGTTTCTTGCCTGGAAATCCAATTATAAAAATATCTTTTAATAATTAAGGTCATTTGAGGAGTTTAGAAATCAGTATAACCTGAATTGAGCGATTTTCAAGTTTGCCGCAGATAACGGCAAATTGAAAAGCCCTCAACCTAGGTATAAATAAAGACTGATTACATTCTTCTTTGCTAGTATGGCTGTGTTTTGTTTAAAACTTCAGTTGGTTTGACAAAAAGAACCTGAACTATGTTGATAAAAATGTTAATAACTAGTTGTCTAATTTCAGATACTTATCCTCTTTTTTAACAAATTAGACATTTCAAATAAAGAAGTTTTGTTCTTCAGCTAAACTTACTAAAATCAGCTCTAAATTCCAATTTTTAAAGATATTTTCCACTCTTATAACCTGGAAACTAGAATTTAATCTGGCAAGGAAAACTTCAATTCCTATAAAATATTATTGTTTAAAACAATGTTGAAAAGTATTTGTTTAATTTCAAATACTTAACTCTTTTTTCAACAAATTCAACTTTTTTTGAAGCAGATTTGTTTATAAAAACCGAATTTATTGTGATTGTACTCCGAGTTTAACTCAAATCACTGAGATAACAAGAGCCGCTTGATTAAAACAGTGGTTTTAAGGGCTAACCCTGGAACCTTTTGACAGTTAAAAAAGAGGGTTATATATAATTCTTTTACTAAAAATTTAATTGTTAATTTTAAAAATAAAAAACAGACTTTTATATATTTTAACTTCAGACAAAAAGAGGAAAAAATGAAAAGGGATTTTAAGGGTGAATATCAAAAAAAACTTGTTTCTTCAGATGAAGCAGTAAAAACAGTAAAGTCGGGTGACAGGATTTTTTATAGTGAGTTTACTCTTTTTCCGGAAACACTTGATGAAGCTTTGTCAAAAAGAATTACTGACCTTGAAAATATCAATGTTGAAGGAACCTGTTTTACCAAACTATCCAAGCTTGTAGCTCAAGATCCTGAAGGTAAACATTTTACTTTGAATGATTGGCATTTTGGGGGAGTAAGCAGGAAACTTCATAAAGAGGGGCTTTGTAATTATATTCCTCTTACCTACCATCAGGGGCCCAGGCTGATAAGAAAATACAGAGATTATGATCTTGCTTTTATCAGCGTTGGTAAAATGGATTCAAAAGGCTATTTTAACTTTGGTATTTCAAATTCTATAACACCGGCTGTTATTGAGAAGACAAAAAAAGTAATTTTAGAGATAAATGAAAATATTCCCCAATGCCTTGGAGGCAACCGCGAATCAATTCATATTTCTCAAGTTGATAAAATAGTTGAAGGAAAATCAAATAAACTTCCTGAAGTGCCTTCTATGTCACCTTCAGAAATTGATGTAAAAATTGCAGAGCATATAATGAAAGAAATAGAAGACGGGTCTTGTCTTCAGCTTGGAATAGGTGCACTTCCCAATGTTATTGGAAGCCTTATTGGAGAAAGCAAACTTAAGGATCTGGGTGTTCATACAGAAATGCTTGTGGACTCTTTTGTTGATCTTTACAACAAGGGCATAGTAACAGGGGCAAACAAAACCATAGACAAATATAAAATGGTATACACTTTTGCTTTAGGAACATCAAAGCTTTATGATTTTATAAATTCACACCCTTCCTGTGCTTCATATCCTGTAAACTATATCAACGATCCAAAAATAATAGCTGTAAATGAAAAAGTTGTTGCAGTAAACAATGCGGTTGAAATTGATCTTTTTACCCAGGTGTGTTCAGAAACAGCTGGAACAAGGCAAATTTCAGGAACAGGAGGGCAGCTAGATTTCATAGTTGGAGCCTTTGGTTCTAAAGGAGGAAAAGGGATAATAGGCCTTAGTTCAACTTATACTGACAAACAAGGAAAAATACATTCAAGAATAGTACCCACTCTTAAGCCAGGGTCAATTGTGACTTTACCAAGATCTCTGGTTCAATATGTGGCAACTGAATTTGGAATAGTTCAGCTTAAAGGTAAGTCAACTTTTGAAAGGGCAAAAGCTCTTATAGGCATTGCTCATCCTGACTTTAGGGACGAACTGACTAAAAATGCAATGGATATGAATATCTGGAGCTGATTTCATTTTAAATGTTTAGGATTGTCATCACCCCGGGGTTTTATTTGTGGTGATGACAATGATAGATAATTATTATTCTCTAAAATATAGAATCTGGGATGTGGTAGCCAGAAGAACTTTATCTTCTGACCATATTTCACCGGATTGATCGCAATAATTGTTGTGAATCCTGCTGCTTTCAACATCTACAAGAACAAAACCATCTTCTTTATCATTGAGCTCTTCTATTGTTGAATGAAAATATACAGTAAAGGACACTGTTCCTGTTGGAACAAAGTTGTTTCTTCTAACATAAACCCCGGGCACTGGAGAGTCTGCAAAAGATGCTAAAGATAAAAAATCCATTTTTCGTTTAGGATTATCTCTAATCCACTGGGTGATATTTGATGCTTTAAAAGGCTCTTCTCCTTTTATTTCTAAAAAAGGAGGCATGCTTCCTCTTATTGGTCTTACGTCGTATTGGTTAAACCATGAAGGAAGTCCTTTTATTGAGAAAGAATCAATTTCATTGACATCCGGAACTTCGGGCATGGTTTTTTCCTGGCTGGACCAGGTTTCTCTTCGGTTTGCTGTTACAATTGTTGCTGTTGCAGCTATTCCGTCATCCTGAGATAGGGTTAGATACCAGTGCTGGGTAGAGCGGTTTGTACGGACAGGAAGAGGTTTTATTTCAAATTTTCCGTTTTTTACAGGAGCAGCATAGTTTACTGTCAGTGCCAGGGGATCTCCAAGACGCTGTGGGTGAATCATTACTGAATTGAGAAGAACTGCCGCAATAATCCCTCCATAAGGGCCCACCATGTTTTCATAAAGAGCTGAAGTTTCCCCTATATATTTATCTTCTTTTTTTGTTAAACTGATAGCTTGATCAAATGGATGAAGACTTTGTTTTTCTGTCATTTTTTTCCTCCTCTAAAAATACTTTTTGTTCAAAACTCTAGGTTTTTGTTTATAAAATTGTTTAAAAATAAAGTTAAAAAAACAGATACTTATTTAACTTTTAAACAAAATGAACTTTCTTTTTTGATTATACTTTTCTTCCCTGGCTAACTAATAGTGTAAATTACTTTATCAATCACCCCTTTAAGTTGTAAAGAGGTGGATTCAATTTTATTTTGGTGGTTTGTCAAAAAGGCAGTCTTTGAATAATCCTTATTTGCTGTGTTCAGAAAAAATATTATTGTAAAGAAGGTAATATCTATTGATATTGCTCACATATTCCACAGGCTCATTTCCAATCGTTTTAAGAACACCGATTTCTACATTTCTAAACCATTTATTGGGATCAAGTCCCATTTTATCAGCTTGTTTTCTTGCTTGTCTTATTTTGGCAGGGCCTGCATTATAAGCTGCAAGAGTCAGTCTTATCTGGTCATTTTCATCAATTTCAGGATCTGAAAAATATCTGTTTCTGATAAAATCAAGGTATTTTACTCCGGCATGGATATTGTTTTCAGGCTTGGTTACCTCTTTAATATTTATGTTTTTATCACCAGCAGTTGAGGGCAGAATCTGCATTACTCCCACTGCTCCTTTATGGCTTGTTTTTGAATTATCAAAGCCTGATTCTTGAAAAGCTATGGCCATTATCAAAAGCCAGTCAAAATTATATTTTGATGAATATTTTTTTATATAATTTTTGTAAGTGTTCAAGTTTTCCCAATTTTCAAGCTCACCTGGGTTTTTTAATTTTTCTGAGTCTTTATAATACCTGTTGAAAAATATATTTCCAATAAGACTTCCTTGTTTATGTTGTTTTAAAAAGCTATTCAGGCTTTTTTTTAGTTCAGGGTTGTTTTTTCTCACTGCCCAGGCTATTTGAGAATTTTTTCTTAAAATTATTTTTTCATGGATTTGAATGTTTTCAAGAACTTCACTCCATATCTCTGCAATATGACTGTCAGCTATAGTTGCAGTGACTGCTCCGGAATTTACCATTTCAAGAATTTGTTCTGTTTCAACATTTTCGTCTATGGTTATAATTCTTACTTTTTTTCTTTTCATATTTTCAAGTTCGGAATTTAATAGTAAAAGACTTTCATAGTAGCTGCTGCTTTTTCTCACCCAGACTTTTTTTCCTGAAAGTTCATATTTGTTTTCCAGTAGAGCTTTATTTTTAGGAGTAACTACCACTTCTTTTATTCCTGAAAGATAGGGGGTTGTGAAATCAATTTCTTCTTTTCTCTGAGGAGTTATAGTAAGGCCTGCTGCTGCAATATCTCCATATCCCTGATTAAGCATGGGAATAAGTTCATTTCTTGATACAGGAATGAATTCCATTGCTGTTTTTAAATTATTGCGGCTTATGTTTTTATTGAGATAGTTTTCGTATTTTTTTAAAAGAGAATATTCATAACCAAATAAATTACCGTCTAATAAGTAAAAATTTGTTTTATTTAAAGTAGTTAAAACTCTTATGTATTTTCTTTCAGTAATTTTATCAAGATCGTCTTTTTTGCTCTTTTTAAGATGGGTGTCAAGAGAATGCACCAGGGTGTTTGTTTCCAGGATATTTGAATTGTCTTCCACTTTAGGGGTTTGAGTTAAAAAAAAAATACCGGAAGCTAAAACAATTATCAAAAATAATACAAATATTTTTTTCATAAAAAGTTCCTGTGCTCTTTAAGTTCAAAGGCTTTTTTTATAAGTTTTTTAATTTAAAAATATGAAACGCTTAATTTAAGTTTGACTTTAGGTTTTGTTTCCATTCTTTTATTTGAGCAGTTTTTTTATTTCATCAGGAGAAGGAATTTTTCCAACAACCTTTATTTTTCCGTCAACAGCTAAAGCCGGTGTCATCATAACTCCCATTGCCATTATTTGTTTCATGTCTGTTATTTTTTCAACTTCAAATGATATTCCTGATTCCTGGGCTGCTTTTTTTGCATTTTCCGCAAGCTTATTGCATTTGGCACATCCTGTACCTAAAATTTGTATTTTCATTTTATTTTCTCCTTAAATTATGTTTTTATCCAAAAATGGAACCATAAACAATTCCGCTTATTGTTGCCATTATTATTACAAGACCAATAAAAACTGCTGTTTTTTTATTTCCAAGAACACTTCTTATTACAAGCATATTTGGAAGGCTTAAGGCAGGGCCTGCAAGTAAAAGAGCAAGAGCCGGGCCTTTTCCCATGCCGTTTCCTATAAGTCCTTGCAAAATTGGAACTTCAGTTAAAGTTGCAAAATACATGAAAGCACCTGCAAAAGAGGCAAAAAAGTTTGAAGAAATTGAATTTCCTCCCACTGCTGAAGAAACCCAGCTGGAAGGAATAATCCCTTCATTTCCAACTCTTCCAAGTAAAAAACCAGCAATTAAAACTCCAAATAAAAGAAGGGGCATAATTTGTTTGGCAAAATCCCAGGATGAGCTGAACCATTCTTTTGTTTCACCTTTGTCAGTACTTGTAAAAACACTGAGGCCTATTGCACCCACAGTAAAAGAAACAAGAGGTTCTTCTGGAAATATAAATGCAAAAAGTGCAGTCACAAAAGCTGTTAAAGCTATTTTCCAAAGGGCAAGCTCAAACCACAGCCAGAGCATAATTGCAAAACCTGATGCAAAAACAGAAGTGATAATCCATTTTAGATTATAAATTTCTGCCCAGATTCCTGAAGTTTCACCGGGTTTTCCCCAGTTTGCAAAAACAAGAATTCCTACCATTGATGCAAAATAAAGACAGTCTTGCCATAATTTTCTTTTTGTTTCATCTTCAGGCAGAATCATTTGGGCATTTATTTTTTCCTCTTCTTCTTTTCTGAAAATAAACTGCATTAAAAGACCGATAATTATACTGAAAACTATTGCACCAACTGCCCTTGCAATTCCAAGTTCAGGGCCCAAAACTCTTGCTGTAAGAACAATTGCAAGTACATTGATTGCTGGCCCTGAATACAAAAAAGCGGCTGCAGGGCCAAGTCCTGCTCCCATTTTGTAAATTCCTGAAAAAAGAGGGAGAATTGTACATGAACATACAGCTAAAATTGTTCCTGAAACAGAAGCCACTCCATAGGCAAGAATCTTGTTTGCTTTTGCTCCAAGATATTTCATTACAGATGCCTGGCTTACAAAAACTGCAATTGCACCTGCAATGAAAAATGCAGGAACAAGGCATAAAAGTACATGCTCTCTTGCATACCATTTTGTCAGGTAAAGAGCTTCCATCACTGCAGTATCAAAGCGTTCAGCTCCAATGGGGAGATAAAAAAATATAAGGAAAACAACTATTATTGCAAAAAGCGGTTTCCATTCATTTTTCCATTCCATAAACCCTCCAATCCGTGTTTGGCTAATCAGCCAAATGTTCTTTGAGAAAATCAGATCTGTTTTTTAATTAATTCAATCTGGAAAATTTTAATTCAGATTCAATTACAGCTTCTACACATTTCATAAATTGCAATATGCACGGTACTTTAAGTCTGTAAAAAACTTGTTTCCCTTGTTTTTCAGAATCCACTATTCCTGCTTTTTTTAAAACGGATAAATGTTTTGATACTGTTGAGAAATCAAAATCAATTTGATTTACAAGTTCGCGTACAGATTTTTCTCCATAATAAAGCTGGTCTATTATCCAAAGCCTTGTGGGGTGGGCCATGGCCTTGAGTATTTTTGCCCGTGCTTCATAAGTGGATTTTTCTTGGTTTTCCAGACCGGCCTCCTTAAAAAATAAATTTAATCATTTGATAATATGGCCAAATAAGATTTGTGTCAAAAGAAAAATTGATTTATTTTTATTAAGATAATCTGATTCAAATATTTTTGTTTATGAATTGTTTTAATGGAGGAAGATATAAAAATTCTGAGGATAAGGAGTTTAAAATATTCACAAATAAGATTAAAATGCTCAAGAACTTATTTATATTGACGGATATATTCTTCAGCTTTTGACTTCAAATTTTTAAATTCATCGTCTGAAAATTGTTCAATTCCATCAAAAAAATCAGGATCTAATACTTTTTTATCCTTAAATTTTTGGAGGACATATTTTTTAGTGCCTTTGATTTCTTTTATAATTTCTATAAGGTTTTCTTTTGTAACAAAAGGTTTGGCAGATGTTGTCCTGAAATAATAATCTGTATTTGAACTGATTATAAGGTTTATTGATTTTCTTAAATTTTCCTCAATATTTTTTTCATTTGTGATAAGTTTATTGTACTGGTCAAAGGGTGTCTTAATGTCCATTGCAACAAGGTCTAATAAGTTTTCATTTAAAAGTTTTTCCAAAATATGGGGCCTGCTTCCGTTGGTGTCCAGTTTTACCAGGAAACCCATTTTTTTAATTTCTTTTGTAAATTTTAATATATCTTTTTGAAGACAAGGCTCTCCTCCTGTGATTACAACAGCATCAATAAAGCCTTTTCTGGCTTTAAGAAAATCAAATATTTCATCAGGCTCAATATCGGATTTGTTTTTTTCAAAAGGAATCAGCTCGGGGTTATGGCAATAAGGGCATTTGAAATTGCACCCTCTGGTAAAAACAACTGAAGAAATTTTTCCCGGGAAATCTATTAAAGAATTTTTTTGCAAACCGCCTAAAATCATTGTCCATACCCTTTTAAGTTTGAAAGCCTGGCTGGGATAAACAAACAGCCCTTCTTTATTATTTTAAGAAAGGGCTGTTATTTTAAACCACGTTAAATCAAGAGGCTATGTTAAAAACTTTTCTTTTTTCAAATTCTGTAAGCTTACCGTTGTTCCACTGCTGAACAGGACGAAGATAACCAACAACCCTTGAATAAACTTCTGTTTGTTCTTCGCATTTTGGACATAGATGATGTTCACCTGAAAGATATCCATGGGAAGGACAGACACTGAAAGTCGGAGAAAGAGTGAAATAGGGAAGCTTGAAGTTTTCAGCAATTTTTCTGACAAGTGTTTTTGTTGATTCAGGATCTATAATTTCTTCACCAAGGAAAAGGTGGAAAACAGTTCCCCCTGTGTATTTTGTCTGAAGCTCATCCTGAAGAGAAAGTGCTTCAAAAATATCATCTGTGTAGTTTACAGGAAGCTGGGAAGAGTTTGTATAAAAAGGCTCTTTTCCATTTTTAAAATCTGCTTCGTTTGCACAGATAATTTTTGGATATTTTTCTTTATCTTTTAGTGCAAGGCTATAGGAAGTTCCTTCTGCAGGGGTTGCTTCAAGGTTGAAAATATCTCCTGTTTCTTCCTGGATTTTTTCCATTCTGGATCTTATATAGTCCATTATTTCAACTGCAAAAGCTTGGCCGTTTTTGGAACCTATGTCTTCTCCTATAAAGTTTAGGCATGCTTCGTTCATTCCGTTTATCCCGATTGTGGAAAAATGATTTTTCCAGTAGACCCCTGTTTTTTCCTTGATATTTCTCAAATAGAATTTTGAATATGGGTAAAGGTTTCCTTCAGTAAACTTTTCAAGAACTTTTCTTTTAATTATAAGACTGTCTTTTGAAAGCTCAATAAGATCATTAAGGCTTTTTTTGAAGTCATCTTTTGTATCAGAAAGATGGGCAACCCTTGGAAGATTTATTGTAACAACGCCTATTGAACCTGTAAGCGGGTTTGCTCCAAAAAGCCCTCCGCCTCTTTTTCTAAGTTCTCTGTTATCAAGACGAAGACGGCAGCACATGGATCTTGCATCTTCAGGGTCCATATCTGAATTTATAAAGTTTGAAAAATATGGGATTCCGTATTTTCCTGTCATTATCCACATTGGATCAAGGGTTTCATTATCCCAGTCAAAATCTTTTGTAATATTGTAGGTAGGAATCGGAAAAGTAAAAACTCTTCCCTTGGCATCACCAGCCATCATTATTTCTGCAAACGCCTTGTTTAAAAGATCCATTTCCTTTTGGAACTCGCCGTAGGTTTCCTTTTGGGGAAGACCGCCGATTATTGCAGGGGTGTCCTTTAAAATTGAAGGAGGGTTAAGATCCATTGTTATATTGGTAAAAGGAGTTTGAAATCCCACTCTTGTTGGAATATTTATATTAAAAACAAACTCCTGCAATGCCTGCTTAATGTCTTTGTATGAAAGATTGTCATATCTTATAAAAGGTGCAAGAAGGGTGTCAAAGTTTGACACAGCCTGGGCTCCTGCTGCTTCTCCCTGAAGGGTATAGAAAAAGTTTACAAGCTGTCCAAGGGCAGATCTAAAATGCCTTGGAGGAGCTGATTCAATTTTACCTGCAACTCCCTTGAATCCTTCCATGAGAAGATCCTGAAGATCCCAGCCCACACAATATACAGACAAAAGACTTAAGTCATGAATATGAATGTCTCCGTTTTTGTGAGCATCTCTTATTTCAGGGGGGTAAATTCTGCTTAGCCAGTATTCTGCGGTGATATCAGATGAAATATAATTATTTAAACCCTGGAGAGAATAGCTCATATTGCTGTTCTCTTTTATTTTCCAGTCCATTTTTTCAAGATAATTGTCCACAAGATCAACATTTTTTTTTGTGGCAAGATTTCTTATCTGATTATGCTGCTCACGGTAAATTATATATGCTTTTGCAGTTTTATAGTATGGAGAATCAAGAAGAACTCTTTCAACTATATCCTGAATATCTTCAACGTAGGGTTCTGCTCCAAGTCTCATTTCACGAGCAAGGCTCAATACTCTTAAAGTAAGCTTTTTTGCTTCTTTTTCAGTAAATTCACTTGTGGCTTCTCCGGCCTTTTTTATTGCGTTTGTAATTTTTGAAGGGTCGAAATCCACCACCCTGTTATCTCTCTTTCTTATTTTTTCAAACAATGTTACTCTCCTTAAAATTAAAACCGATTGAAAGTGCTATTATACAATATATCGATATGTTTTTTTGTTTATAACTATATATAGTATGTTTTTTTGATTTGGTCAACTAAATTAAACTAGAAATTTACAATGAAAACTAAAGAAAAAAATTTTTCAGGGAAAATAAATTACTCCTGGTATGACTCTGATGGGTTATGTATTTTTTTTATTATTTTTGCCTATCTTATTTTTATTTTTTCAATTTTAGGGATTTTTGCAGCCTTGCAAAAAGACTATACAAATCTTGTGATTAAAATCCCCATAGCTTTATCAATAATGTCCTTTTATATTTTATTTTCAGTTTCAACTCGTTTTTATAAAAGAAGAAAAATTAATAAAGCTTTAGAGTTTCTTGATTTTTACAAAAAATAGGGGCAGAAATTTCTAGAAAATGGTGGATTGCTCTTGCGGTTACTCCCCAGATTGTAAGATCTTCCACAGGATATAGCAATTCTTCAATTCCCGGGTCTCTTCCTGTAAAATTTTTCTTTATATGGGTTTCAAAAAGATTTGAAAATGGGATCTCAACCACCCTGGATATTTCAGTTTCAAGGGGAGTGATTTCTTCGTTTTCATCATAAAAGCCTGCAAAAACTTCAACGCAGATACTTCTTAAGGTCATATAATGCCCCAGAGAGCCTGCAATTTTTACTTTTTTTATACCAAGCTCTTCTTCAACTTCTCTTAAAGCCGTGTGAAGAGGAGATTTATCTTCTTCATCAACTATACCTCCGGGGAAGGCAACCTGGTTTGACCAGGGGTATCTCGGGTTTTCAGCTTTTAAAATTCCAAGAATGGAATTTTTTGAGTTTTTACCTATGAGAAGAGCTGTTGCAGCATGCCTAATCCCTTTCAGCCGAGGCTTTGAAGGGTGGGAGCAATTGTTTGTCAATTCTTCTAATCTGTTTAAATCAAGGATCATTCTTTGTATTTTCCAAGGTTAATTGTTTCAATAATTTTAATAAATGTATCAGAAGGGATATATCCAGGTCTTTTGTAAATCCCTGTTTTTATATCAGACTCCATAAAAATGCTAGCTGGGATAGGTCCGATTCCGTAAAGTGCAGCGGTATTCTGATCTTTATAAACATCAACCTTAACCGGTGTAAAATTTTTATTCAAATATTTTGCCACTTTTTTATTTTTAAAAGTATCATTTTCCATTTTTACACACCAGGGACATTTTGCAGAAAAAAAATAAATATACATTTTTTTATCTGTTTCCAGGGAAACTTTTGATCCGGTTTTATAATCAAGCCAATTAATTTCATCTGCTGAAGCTGAGAAATGCGTTAAAAAAACAAAAACAACAGCCAAAGCAAGGTGTTTGAAATTTAATCTCATTTTTTCTCCTTTAATTTCTGGTACATTGAAAAAGCTGTACCTTAAGTTGATTGTTTATTATTTATAAAAAAAATCAAGTGAAAATTAAACTTGGTCAGTCTATTTAAGAGACAGTTCTTTTATAAAAGTTACATGGAGGTCTTAAAAAATGGAAAAAATAATTACAAGGTTTTTTGAAGGGGCTAATATCCAGAGATGGAATGATCATGTAAGACCTGTTGAGTTTACCGAGCTTGACAAGCAGGCCCATAAAACTGTTATTGCCTATATTCTGGCTAAAATGGAAGAAGATGTAAGAGATGCTCAAATAGACTGGGTTAAGCTTATAGAAGGAAGTATTTTTGAGTTTTTACACAGAACTGTGCTTACAGACATAAAGCCCATGGTTTTTCACAAGCTCATGCAGGAAAAGGGAAAAGAACTTAATAACTGGGTTTTTAAAAAGCTTGAGTCTGAGCTTTATGAGGCAGGAGAAGGTTTTAAAAAACGATTTGAAAATTATTTTCTGGACAGTGATTATGCAAAAGCAGAGAAAAGAATATTAAAAGCAGCACATTATCTTGCCACAAACTGGGAGTTTCAGATTATTTATAAAACCTTCCCTGATTTTTACGGAATTGAAAAAACAAAGGAAAGCATAGAAAATGAAATTGAGGACCATTATGACCTTATAGGTGTTCAAAAAATTTCATTAAAAAAGAAATCTTATGGGTTTTTAGATTTATGCGGACAATTAAGGCTTCAAAAACGTTGGGCCCAGTCACCAAGAATTCCAAAAACCTCAGTGCTTGGCCATATGCTTATAGTTGCTTTTTTATCTTATATTTTTTCCATGAAAAACAATTTTTGCAGAAAAAGAAAATATAATAATTTTTATTGCGGATTTTTTCATGATCTGCCTGAAGTCTTAACCCGTGACATAATTTCTCCAGTGAAAACCTCAGTTCCAGGTCTTGATGAAATTATTCTTGAATATGA
Organism: Desulforegulaceae bacterium; assembly: GCA_034006035.1. Lineage (NCBI taxonomy): Bacteria > Pseudomonadati > Thermodesulfobacteriota > Desulfobacteria > Desulfobacterales > Desulforegulaceae > Desulforegulaceae bacterium. The sequence continues at coordinate 10,451 of JAVETN010000020.1, read as the reverse complement.
AAAAAATCAGCTGGAAAATCAAATTATTCCCCTTCTTCCTGAATCATGGCATTGTGAAATAAACTATCTTTTGGAAGATCAATTTAAAAACAGGATAATAGACCCTGAAAACGGGAGTATAAAGTTTATTTATTCAGGTTCTGAAATGGAAAAATTCAATAAAGATGAATTTTTTCCTGTGGATGGAGAAATGATTAAAGGATTTGATCATCTTTCAGCTTTTGTGGAAACCTCACTGTCCATAAAAAGCGGAATAAAATCCAAGCATCTTGTTGAAGGGCATAAGTCTTTAAAAAAAGACTATGAAAACAAAATTATTTCCGGAATAAATTTTGGCGAGCTTTTCAAACCTTTTGAAATTGGGGATGAGTTGTTGTTCCTATGATTCATTAAGTTTTTATTAAGATGTATAATTGACAGGGATGGTAAATCAATATATCTTGATACGGTTATTTTTGTCTGGGTTTCCAGGCTTTAGTTCTATTTGTTTGTTGCTGGTTCATAGGCTTCAGCTCTATTTTTGCTGGTTCCCAAGCTTCAGCTTGGGAATGTAAGTATCTGAAAAAAACAGATCTTATTTGCACAGATTCATAAAGCAAGCTGATTAACCAGCAGGCTCTTTTATCTGGGACATGGGTTCCCAAACCAGAACTTGGGAATTAGCAGAAAAGATCTGGCTAATGGGCAGAGCTCTGGCTTGGGAACCTCGATTTATATAAACAATTAAATTTAAATTTTGAAGTCTGGGAACAACCATAGACTTTTTTATTCAGCTAATAGTTAAAAAATTTATTCCAGGAGTATATATGTCAGGTTTTCTTGAAGCAATTAAAAATCAGGTCATTGTTTTTGATGGTGCAATGGGCACAATGATAAGAAATTACAATCTTACCCCAGATGATTTCGGAGGGGAGGAATTTGAAATGCTTTCCGATATCCTGTCCCTTTCAAAACCTGATATAATAAAGGATATCCATTTTGAATATTTTAAATCAGGGTGTAATGCGGTTGAAACAAATACCTTTGGAGCATGTCCTTTAAGACTTAAGGAATTTGACTTTAAAAATCTTGATGATTCTTTATTTCCCGAGGAAATAAGAAAGCTTGATCTTAAAAACAGGTCATATGAAGAAATAGCATATTATATGAATGTTAAATCATGTGAAATTGCTAAAAAAGCCTTGGAAGAAATAAAAAATTCACCAGATTATGATGGAAGGCCTCTTTTTGTAGTTGCTTCAATCGGGCCTTCAAATTTTGTTCTTTCTCCAACAAGTGCAGATCTCCACAAGGGAAGCTGGGAAGAGATAGAAGAAAATTTTTATGTTCAGGCAAAAGGTCTTATTGATGGGGGAGCAGATGTTTTTCTTTTTGAAACCCAGCAGGATGTTCTTGAAATTAAAGCAGGTGTTTCAGGTGCATTCAAGGCAATGAAAGAAAAAAATGTAAAAATTCCTGTAATCTGCCAGGTAACAGTAAATGAGCATTCCAGAATGCAGATATTTAACACAGATATTCATTCAGCTCTTACAACTCTTGCTTTTACAGGAATTGATGTTTTTGGAATAAATTGCTCAATAGGCCCTGACCTTATGGAACCAACAATAAAAAAGATTTCGCAGTATTCTCCCCTTCCTGTTTCTGTTCTTCCAAATGCAGGTCTTCCTGAATCTGAAAACGGTGAAACTGTTTACAAGCTTTCACCAGAAGATCTTACCTCTTATCTTGAAAAATTTGTTGTAGAATATGGAGTAAATATTGTTGGAGGGTGTTGTGGAACATCTCCTTTACACATGAAGGAAGTGTGCAGCCGTGTAAAAGGTAAAAAGCCTTTTGACAATAGAAAGGATAAAAGACTTTATATTTCAGGACCCCAGGAAGCAGTTTTGCTTGACTCAACTGATGAACTTATAAGAATTGGTGAAAGACTCAATATCAGAGGTTCAAAAAAAGTAAGGGTTGCAGTTGAAAATCCTGATTCAAAGATTGATTTTGATGTTTTGGAAGAGGTTGTAAATGAGCAGTCAAAGGATCTTGGGCTTTTGGTTCTTGATGTTTGCATGGATTCCAATCAGGTGGAAACAAAAGATGTGCTTCCAATGGTTATTCAGGGAATTACCCATGATTTTAAAGGTGTTTTATGTATAGATTCTTTTGATGCAGATGCACTTTCCAATTCAGTTAAATTTTATCCCGGACGTCCGCTTTTAAATTCCATTTCCATGGAATCCCATGAAAATACAACAAAAGCAGATTATATTCTTGAAAAAACAGCATTTCATTCTCCTGCATATATAGCCCTTGCAGCAGATGATGAAGGCCCTGCTGTAACGTCTGAAAAAAAATATGAAATAGCTTTAAAACTTGTTGAAACAGCTGGAAAATACAATATCCCGCCTTCCCAGCTTTTAATAGATATAAATGCTTTTCCCATAGGTTCTGAATCTGTTGAAGGAATGAATTTTGCAATTGAATCATTAAATTCCATTCCTCTTATAAAAGCCATTGCTCCCGGAATTAAAACAACAATTGGAGTAAGTAATCTTACAAACGGTCTTGCAAAAAAACCATATATGAGAAAAGTCCTTACTTCTGTATTTTTGGATGAAGCAAGAAAAAAAGGCCTTGATGCAGCAATTGTAAATCCAAATCATTATGTTCCTGTAAAAAGTCTTGATGAAAAAGACTATAAACTTGGGCTTGCTGCTGTTCTTGAAAAGGATATGGATGCCTTTGCAAAACTAGAAGAAATTGCCCTTGTAAAAAAAGGCAAGGTAGTTGAAAAAAGGTCTTCCTATGAAGATCTTGGTCCTGCCCAAACAGTATCTGAAAAAATCAAGGACGGATTCAAATCAAGGAAAAAAGGAAGTCTTGTTTTTGAAGGAAAAGAATATTTTTATTCAGATTCAATTGTAGAAGATGCTGCCCTTGCAATAAAAGAAATAAAACCTCTTGATTTTATAAATGAATATTTAATGGAATCAATGAATGTTTTGGGAGAAAGATTTGCAAAAGGGGAAGCTTCACTTCCCCATCTTTTAAAAGCTGCTGACATTATGAAAGAGGTTATGAATTTCCTTGAAAAATTAATGAAGGGAGATGACCCTGTTTCTGAATTTAAAGGAACAATTGTAATTGGAACAGTTTTTCAAGATGTTCACAGTATTGGAAAAGACCTTACAAAAACTCTTTTTGAAAACTATGGATACAGGGTAATTGACCTTGGGGTTCAGGTTCCTTTGGAATCATTTATTGAATCAGCCATTAAGTATAATGCCGATGCCATAGGAATGAGTGCTCTTCTTGTTCAAACTTCAAATCATATGCTTTCAGTTGTTAAAATGATGAGGGAAAAAAATATTGATATCCCTGTTTTTATTGGCGGAGCCCCTGTAAATTTAAAACATGCGGCATCTGTTGCAATGAGTGGAGCAAAAAATTATGAAGATATAAAACCAGATGTTTTTTACTGTAGAACAGCTATGGACAGTGTAAATCTTATTGGAAAACTTCTTGGAGAAAAAAGAGCTCAAACAATTGAGAATAATAAAATTGAACTTTTAAAAGTAATAAATGAGCAAAACCAGGAAAATACAGAAAAAACTAAGCTTTCCCAAAGAAAAATCAAGGCTTATACAAACAAATTATCTGCCTTTCCTGTTGAAATAATTGAAAAAAAAATAAGTGAAATAAATATAAGAGAAAAAAATCTTTTTATTACAAATTGGAAATTCAAGCCAGAAGAACTTAAAAACAAATCAAATGAACTTAAAAAAGAGTTTGAAAATCTTAAAATCAGGGCCCAAAAAGAAGAACTTATAAAACCTCTTGCAGCAGCAGGAATTTTTCCATGCAAAAAAAACAATGATTCAATAGATATTTTCAATCCTTTAAATCCCGACGAAAAGCTTGGAACAATAAAAACCACTCAAATAAAAACAAAAAAAGATCAATTTAAGATTGCTGATTATATAAATGATAAAAATGATTTTATAGGAATCCAGATTGTAACTTCAGGAAATGTTGTTGCTAAAAGTGTTGATAAACTTTCAAAAGAGGGAGATTCTGAGCGGGGATATCTTTTAAACGGTCTTGCAAACAGAATCGCAGAAGATTTTGCTTCAGATATAAATCATTATCTTGAAAAAAAAGCAGGGGTAAGTTTAAGCAAAAGATTCAGCCCTGGATATCCAGGATTAGATATTGTTGAAAATATCAAGCTTTTCAAATTTTTGGGTGCAGAAAAACTTGGAATCAAAGTAACTGATTCAGGAGAATTTATCCCAAGCTGTACTACAGCTGCCATAGTTTGTTTTCATCCTGATGTTTCCTATTGAAAAACTTTTAATTTAGGATTGACTCTTTGCTGGATTAGCTATTATCTTTGCCTTTAAAAAAAACTGAGCGTTTGTTCTGTTTTATGGTTAAGCTAAAATAAAACCTGATTTTTTTGATTAAACTGTTTTTGTCCAGTTTATAGCAAAACAATAATTTAAAATTTTATTTTAGCTTAAGCCGTAAAATTTAATCTCTCAAATATTTTAAAGGCAGGCCAATGCAAAAAAATTACCCAGAAATCATACCAATTAAAATCGGCAACTTTTCTGTCAGGTTTCAAGATCTTGGAGTCAAGCTTCCTTCCATTGAAAACATTCCTTGTTTTGTTTTTTTAATTAAAGAAAAAAACAACTCTCCCATTTTGGTTGACACAGGATTCAGCCCTTTTCATGTGCCTGGTTCAGGTTCTGATTTTAAAATTGAAAAAAGTCTTGAACAATCCCTTGAAGACCTTGGATATTTTCCAAAAGACATAAAAAAAATAATCATGACCCATCTTCACTGGGATCATACAGGAAACCTTCCTTTGTTTAAAAATGCTGATATTTATGTGAATAAAGATGAAATAACAGGACTTCTTCATTTAATGCCCAATGAAGAAACTTATTTTGCCCCTGATTATTTTGTTGAAAGCCTGGACAGGTTTATTCTTACAAATCATAGCTTTAAAATTTCTGAAAATATAGAAATAGTCAAAACCGGATTTCACAGTTTTGGTCATCAGGTTGTAAAAGTCAGAACAAATGGAAAAACTATTGTTTTGGCAGGAGACGCTCCTTTTTCCTATTCAGATTTATGGAAGATAATTCCTGACTTTGCCTGGGAAATGTATAGGAAAGAAAAAGGAAAACAATTTTACTGGAAAGAGGGTATTTCTGAAAAAATTGTAAAATTTCTTGAAAAAAGAAAAATTGAAAATTCAAAGCCTTTTGAAATGAAAGCTCCTGTTTTTGAAAAGGATGATATTGTTTATATTGCCCATGATACTTCTCTTGATAAGACTTATAAAAACAAGTCAGTATTAAATTGATTTTTATGTTTTCAATAAAAAATTGGTTGGAGTTAAAGATTTAAAAAACTTCTATCTGATTGTTTTTAAATTGAAACAAAGCTCTTTGGCTTTTAATATCCCTGTAGTTATGCTAAGAAATTTTGTTTTAATAATATAAATTTTTAAGGGGAGGATTTTTAATTATGGAGGGAGAAGCCGTAACCTTTACCTATGGTGCTTTGGCCCTGGTACCGCCTGTGCTTGCCATAGTGCTTGCAATTTGGAAAAGGCAGGTAATAGTATCTTTAACACTCGGTGTTTTTGCCGGAGCAACAATTGTCAACAATTGGAACCCTTTGACAGGGCTTCTTGATACTTTTTCAAAGTATATTGTTGAAAAATCTCTGGCTGACGCATGGAATGTGGGTATTATTGTTTTCTGTCTTGCAATTGGAGGGCTTGTAGGTGTTATGTCAAGAATCGGGGGAACCCAGGCCATTGCAGAAGCAATAGCAAAAAAAGCCCGGGATACAAGATCAACTCTTTTTGCAACTGCTCTAATGGGAATTGCTATTTTTTTCGATGATTATGCAAACTCAATGATTGTTGGAAATACAATGAGGCCTATCACCGATAAATACAATATTGCAAGGGAAAAGCTTGCATATATTGTTGATTCTACAGCAGCACCAATTTCTTCGATCTGCCCTATTTCAACATGGATTGCAATGGAGCTTGGATTGATAGCCACTGCTTTTACAGCTCTTGGAATTCAAGGCAACTCAATGGTGGCCTTTGTACATACAATTCCTTACAGATTTTATTCGCTTTTTACAATTGCCTTTGTTTTTATGATTGTTTTGATGAAACGTGATTTTGGTGCAATGTATAGGGCTGAAAAAAGAGCAAGAACTACAGGTCAGGTTTTTGCAAAAGGTTCAACTCCAATGATTTCAGAGGATAAGGATCTTATGCCCGATGAACCTGGAACCGGCTCTATCTGGGCAGCAATTGTTCCTCTTTCTCTTTTTGCTGTGACTACTGTTTTGGGCCTTTGGTACAATGGCTATGAACCAGGAGGTACAATAAGAGAAGCTTTTGGAAATGCTGACGCTTCAGTTGTTCTTACCTGGGCTTCTTTTATTTCTTCAATAGCTGCAATTATAATAGGAAGACTTTCAGGCAAGTTTAATATCTCAGAAGGTGTTGATGCCTGGGTTGCCGGCCTTAAAACCATGCTTATTGCTGTTATAATTCTAACACTTGCCTTTTCACTTAAAGCAGTAATAACTGATATGCAGCTTGCAGAATGGATTGTTGCAAAAACAAAGGATGTTTTGTCAGGGGCATTTTTACCTTCTCTTACATTTCTTCTTGCTTTTTTCATTGCCTTTGCAACAGGAACTTCATGGGGAACAAATGCTATTTTAATGCCAATAATTATTCCTCTTGCAGTTGCAATTTCAGGAGCTTCAACAGAAGTAACAACTCTTATGTACTCTTCAATGGGTGCTGTTTTAACAGGTGCTGTATGCGGAGATCATTGCTCACCTATTTCAGATACTACAATTCTTTCTTCCACAGCTTCAGGTTCAGACCATATTGATCATGTAAAAACCCAGATGCCATATACACTTACAGTTGCAGGTTTTGCTCTTTTATTTGGTTATGTGCCCACAGGTTTTGGAGTTTCTCCATGGATTTCACTTCCTGTTGGTATAGTCGGACTGGGAGTGTTTTTAATGGTTGTTGGAAAAAAAGTTGAAGATTCCACTCTTTAATTTATGAATTAATAAATCAGGGCAGATTTGATTTTGCCCTGATTTTTTCTATAAAATTAATTAATTCTTTTTAAATTCAAATTTAATTGTAACCTTTTTACTTAATTCATCTCTTTAAAAAAGACAATCCAAACCCATAAGGAGAAATAAAATGAATGACAAGGTTCTTATTGTAATAGCAGCAGGGCTTGATAATCCAAACCGTTCAACAAGGGGAATTCATCTTGCAACAGTTGCACAAAAGCTTGGAAGGGATGTAAAAGTTTTTCTTTTAGATGATGCTGTTTTTTTAGCCAAAAAAGGTCTTGCAGATAATCTTTATGCTGCAACAGGTGATTCATGTGCAGATCTTTTATTGCATCTCCAAGAATTTGAAGTTCCAGTTCTTGCTTGTACCCCATGTGCCCAGGCAAGGAAAATATCCCAGGATGATTTGATCGAAGGCTCAAGACTTGCAACAGCAGCAGAGCTTATTGAACTTTCTGCTGATCATGCGGTTATCAGTCTTTAATCTGAGTTAACCCGGCTTTTTTACCGTAGTAGCTGCCGGACAATCAGGGTTTTTAATTTAAATTGGCTTGATTGATTTGTTCAAGTTTTAATTTATAATCTTCAATAATTTCTAAACCCTTATTATGATTTGATATGTTTTTTATCTTTTCTTTAAAAAATGTATTATGGGGAAGTCCTCTTACAAACCAGGAAAGCCTGCTTCTCATCATTTTGCAGGCTGTTTCCTCCCCAAAATGTTTTATTGTTGATTCAAAATAAAATTTCATCATAACAAAATGTTCTTCCACTGAAACTTCTGAGGGCTTTTCGCCTTTTAAGGCCTGGTTTATTTCCCTGAAAATAAAGGGATTTGAAATTGAAGCCCTTCCTATCATAACAGCATCGCAATTTGTTTGCTCAAACATTTTCAAAGCATCTTCCCAGGTTTTTATATCACCGTTTCCAATTACAGGGAGATCAATACTTTTTTTTATTTTTTTAATAAGACTCCAGTCTGCTTTACCAGAAAATCCCTGTTTTGCAGTTCTTGGATGAATTGCAAGGGCATCAAGCCCGCAATTTTGGGCAATTTTAGCTATAAGAAGAGCATCATTTCCAGAATTGTCCCAGCCAGATCGTATTTTTACTGTTAAGGGAAGATTTATAGTTTTTTTTATTTTGGTAAATATTTTCTCCACTTTTTCAGGATCTTTCATAAGGGCTGAGCCAGAATTTGATTTTAAAATTTTTTTAACTGAGCAGCCCATGTTTATATCAATAATTTGAGCCTGGGAGCTTTCTTCAATCATTTTTGCAGCATCTGCCATTATATCAGGATCATAACCAAAAAGCTGAATTGAAAGAGGTTTTTCAAATTCAGAAGATTTGATCATGGATCTTGTTTTGCCTGAATTGTAAATAAGCCCGTTGGAACTTATCATTTCAGAGCATACAAGTCCTGCTCCCTGGGCTTTGCATATTTTTCTAAAGGGCAGGTTTGTTATTCCTGCAAGGGGAGCTAAAACTAAGGGGTTTTTTATTTCAATATTTTTTATTTTCAAAGAAATTCTCCAAAAGGCCTTGAATAGAAATATAAACAATTATGATAAAAAAGATGATTTAATGGGCCTGGATTTTGTAATATTCAGTCCATGAACCAGGGTGTAAAAACCAGGAATTTTTTTTGTATCCAGATATAATTGTTTTTGAGTTTTTCATTAATCTTATTTTTTTAAGCCGGGAAAGCTTAGGATTTTTCCACTGTCTTTTTGATTTTTTTTCTTTGGCCCAGGTTTTTTTTGTGGAGGAGGTTTTGGTTTAGATGGAGAAACTATTTTTTCAATCCTCATTTTTTGGCCTTCCATTGAAAATTCTTCTCCGTCAATGTAAATATCCCTTAAAATCCAGGTTATTTCCTGAAGAGGAACAATTAAAACAAGAAGGGTGAGATGAAACCATCCAGGCTTTGCATCTTCTGAAATATCTTCAACCCTGGCAAAAAATTGAGGGATTTCTTCTTTATATACAAGAACTATGTCGTTTACGTATGTTTTTTGAGGCTTAATCTTACTGCTCATTTTAATTATTAATACCTTTATTTAAAATTAATCTGTACAACCAGTGAAGAAATTACTCTGATTTATAAAAATTTCAAGGAAATTTATAATAGAATAGAGTAATTTTTAATTTTGCGGTTTATAAATCAGATTTTATCAGATTATCCGGCGCTTTTAAAAAAGAGGGCTTTATTGATTCATAATTTTTTAAGCTGAAAGAACCTGACTGTCAGCTGATGCTTATAAAAAAAAGCGGACAGAAGTCTGCCCGCTTTTGTATTTCATAGAAGCTGTGTCTTAGAATTTGTATGAAACTGTGAATCCTGCTCCGTAAAGAACACCTTTGTTGTCTTCTACATGAACTTTAACTTCCTGTCCAACAACTTCTCCCGAAAATACTTTGTTCAGGTTTTCTGAGTTTCCGTCAATATCTCTTGTGGGAATACTTCTTATGTACTGGAATACAGCGTCAATTTCCCACTTTTCAGTGAATTTGTATCCAAATCCAAGGTTGAAAAGTGTTCTGTCTGTATCAGGCCATCCCTGGTCGAATGTATTGTCAGGAATCGGTGTGGGGTCATAAACAACACCGCCTCTTAAAGCAAGCTTGTCATTAACAAGCCATTCTGCTCCAAGCTGATACTGCATTGTGTTGTCCCAGCGTCTTTTATAGACTGTATCTTCAACTTTAATTGTATCGCTTCCGCCTACAAGCATTGCACTGAGATCCGGATTTGCCATAATAACTTGTTTAGCAGCATCACTAAGATCAAGTGCTTTTACAAAGGCTTCTTTGTTATATTCCATTCTTTCTCTTTGATTTTCGTTTATTGACCACCTTGTCCAGGTAAGATCGAATTCAACTGAAAATCTGTCTGAAAAAGCATATCTTACACCGCCCTGAACCTGCTCAGGATGATCATAATCCATCTGAATTGAGCCTACAGTAGTTCCGTTAAAAAGGATATCTCCTTCAAAATCAGCACTGGTTCTGCTTCTGTATGTAAGACCAAGACTTAATTTGTCTGTAGGCTTGAAAAGCACACCTGCATTCCATGAGTAGTTGAAATCATCATCTGTTTCAAGTTCTATTTTATTTAAATAGCTCCCTTTTTTATCAGTTAAATCATCCTCATATTGTAATAAAGCTTTTGCATTAGCTTCTGGAATTCCTTTTTCAACAGCTATTTCTAAAACCTTCATTTTAAATGGGTTGGCCTTATAAGTTCTTCCAGCGTTACACTCAGACTGCCCAAGGCTTACACCAAAACCGAATGAAAGCTTGTCACTGAA
>JAVETN010000019.1 GCA_034006035.1 Desulforegulaceae bacterium | reverse complement strand
AAGGCGGCGGTCTTGAAAACCGTTGAGCGTGAGAGCGTTCCGTGGGTTCAAATCCTACCTCCTCCGCCATTTTTATTTGGAGAGATGGCCGAGTAGGCTGAAGGCGCTCGCCTGCTAAGCGAGTAAGGGGTATAAAACTCCTTCGAGGGTTCGAATCCCTCTCTCTCCGCCAGATACAAAGGTTACAGGCTCTTAGAAAATTTTTCTAAGAGCTTTTTTTTGGCTTTTTGGAGGTCAAGTAACCCCTCAAGTGACCCTTTTTTTAAAATTTTTTTTAAAATTTTTGAGGAAAAAATCGTTTTTTTATCTGATTTATACACTCCACCATTTCCAATTTACAGATATCTATTGAAATAAAAACAAAAAAATATTAGCTTTTATCCTTTGTAAAAAAACAAAAAATTTGTTTATGCGAAGATAAAAATTTAAATTTATTCTCTTTACGGAGACAGATAATGAAAAAAGAAGAAAAAACCAAAGGGGTGGCAGCCCTTTTTGATCAAATTGAAATAAAATCATTTTTAAAAAACTACCTTATTTTTATTGGTATAGTTGAGGCAGTTATTTTTTTTGTGTGTTTTGTTGAACAGCTAGGCTCAAAAGACATTCCATTTCCATGGAAAAACTATTTTTTTGCAGCCTTTATAATCCCTGTAGTAATTACATTTCTTCTTGGAATCCTTGTGGCGGGATTCAATAAATACCTTTATGACTTTTCTTCCCATGAAAAGCCTTTAGGATCAAATTCTGGCGACAATCCAAATACTAACCTGGGATACCTTCAAAAAATAGAGGCAGTTCTTGTACTTTTCCAAAAACTTCCTTTTTTACTAACCCTGTTCATTCTTACGCTGACAGCAGGTATAATTTACAAGCTTGATTCAATAATCGCTTTTATTTCAACAGCAGGCCAAAAATCCCTTGAATATTTAATGATGATTCTTGGGGCGGGAATTGGAATAGCAGCAGTTTTTATAATGGTATGGCTTATTTTAAAGTATAAGCTCCAGAAAAAATCCATTGAATACAATCATGCCTATAGAGAAAGTGTGATGAGACAGCTTGGAATGGTAATCCTTGATGATGACACTGTTTTGGATAAAAATGGAAATATTATAAGCGGAGAAAAAACCAAAGACTCTTTTTACCAGTCACCTTTAAAAAAAATTGGGAACTTAAAAAGCACCTCATACCTTGAAAATCCTGAGGACGAAGTCAATTCTAAATAAAAGACAATAATAAAGGCCTTGTGATAAAGGCTTTTATTATTTTATAACCAAATCCGAAATCAATTTTATATCATATTTCTGAAGAGTTTCATTAAGTCGCTTTATAAACTGAACTGCAAAGCCACCCTCTTCTATCCTTACAACCTTTGCCTGCATTCTTACCGGCTCCTTCCTTGCGGGCGGGGGAAAAACCATTGTTATTTCTGCTCCAGGCTCAGGTTTTTCAAAGGAAGAAATAAACATTCCAGACTCGCTTATGTTGGAGATATAACCCCTTCCAGGCTTTCCATTCATGGCAAAATTAATTTCTGAAAGATAAGACTTTCGACTAGAGCTTCGTTGGTACAGCCCGCCCCTTTTCTCTAAATCATTTAGCAAAGTCATTTTTTCTTCAGTGGATAGAGCAATAACCTCTTTTAAAAGTTTTGCTGTCAAACCCGCAATATTAATCTTTGGGGAACTATTTTCTATTTCATTCATTTTTCACCTAAAGTTAAGTGTTAGTTTATTTACTCAGGTTAAAACCACACTTGAATTTTACTTCCAGATTAAATATATAGTCTTTTTAATATACTTAATCTTAAACCACAAAAAACAAGGAAATAAAAGTGAAAAAAATTGCTGTACTTCCAGGAGATGGAATAGGCCCTGAAGTTATGGATGAAGCCATAAAGGTTTTAAATGCTGCAAAAGCAAAGTTTAACTTTGAATTTGAAACAAAAGAAGCTTATGTGGGAGGAGCTGCAATAGATAACTGCGGAGAAGCTCTTCCCAAAGAAACTATAGACGTATGCAATTGGGCTGACGCTGTTCTTTTCGGTTCAGTAGGCGGCCCTAAATGGGAAAATCTTCCCCCTGAAAAACAACCAGAAAGAGCCGCACTACTTCCCTTAAGAAAACTTTACGGATTATACTGCAACCTAAGACCTGCCAAGGTTTTTCCATCTCTTGCCTCTGCAAGTCCCTTAAGAGCAGACATTGTAGGTAGTGGATTTGATATCTTATGTGTAAGAGAGCTTACAGGCGGAATATATTTTGGCCAGCCAAAAGGCAGAGAAGGCTCAGGCCCTGAAGAAACAGCCTTTGATACAATGGTTTACAAAAGATTTGAAATTGAAAGAATTGCCAAAATGGCTTTTGATGCAGCAAGAAAAAGAAAAAACAAAGTAACCTCTGTAGACAAGGCAAATGTTTTGACCACCATGGTGATGTGGAGAGAAATTGTAAATGAAATTGCAAAAGATTACCCTGATGTTGAACTCAACCATATTTACGTTGATAACGCTACAATGCAGCTTGTAAAAGATCCCCATCAGTTTGACGTACTTTTGTGCGGAAATATGTTTGGAGATATTATATCTGACGAATGTGCAATGATTACAGGCTCAATGGGACTTTTAGCCTCAGCAAGTCTTAACGAAGAAAAATTTGGACTTTACGAACCTGCTGGAGGCTCTGCTCCAGACATTGCGGGTAAAGGAATTGCAAACCCAATAGCCCAAATTCTTTCAGCGGCAATGATGCTAAAATATTCCCTTGATCTTGGCGATGCTGCAGATGCTATAGAAAATGCAGTGGCAAAAGTCCTGGGAGAAGGAATTCTCACAGCCGACCTTGCCGGAAAAGATAAAAAATCTGTTTCCACCAAAGAAATGGGTGATGAGATAGCAAAACGAATCTGATTCTAATAAAAATGCACGCTTTTTAATGGCGTGCATTTTTTATTTAAATTAAGATATTTTCGAGAAAGTTCATTTACAATTTAATAAAATTTTAGAATCCTAATAGTTTCAACTTTTCCCAACTACCCTCTCAAGCTCTTCAATTGTTGTAAGCCCCCTTAAAACTTTTTTAATTCCATCATAAAACATATCCTTAAATCCGCTTTTTAAAACAGATTCATCAACAAATCCTGTCCAGAAAACACCCCGCCCTATTTCTACAGGTTCAAACATTTTTTTATCAAACATTTATTTACTCCGATTTTTCTATTATATAAGTCTTCTGGAGTTTAATTTAACCAAAATGGAAAAACATGACCAAAAAAGATATTTTATACAAACTTTACAATAAAACCGACTCTCTTACCACAAGAGACAAAATTTTTATCCGGAAAAAAATAAGAAAACTTCAAAAAGACAAAACTATTGTTTCTGAAGAAAGTATTGAAAAATTAAAAATTGACTTAAAAAAAGCAAAACTGAATTTAAAAAAAAGAAAATCTCTTATACCAAAACCAAGTTTTGATGAAAATCTTCCTGTAAATGCTAAAAAAGAAGAAATTAAAGAAAAAATAATAAACAATCAGGTTGTTATCATTTCAGGTGAAACAGGCTCAGGAAAAACAACCCAGATCCCAAAAATCTGCCTTGAAGCAGGAAGGGGGGTTAAAGGAAAAATAGCCCTTACCCAACCAAGAAGAATTGCCGCTGTTTCAGTTGCTGAAAGAATAAGTGAAGAACTTAATGAAAAGAGTTTTAAAACTATTGGCTACAAAATAAGGTTTGCCGATAAATCAAATGAAAACACAATAATCAAGGTGATGACAGACGGGATTTTGCTTGCAGAAACCCTTACAGACAGGTTTTTAAATTCCTATGATACAATAATTGTTGATGAAGCCCATGAAAGAAGCCTTAATATTGATTTTATTCTTGGATTTCTTTTAAAGCTTGTAAAAAAAAGAAAAGATTTAAAGCTTATAATCACTTCAGCAACCATAGACACAGAAAAATTTTCCAAAGCTTTTGGCAATGCCCCTGTTATTGAAGTTTCGGGAAGAATGTTTCCTGTAGAAACAATTTATCTTCCCCCTGAAAATGAAGAAGAGGAAGATCAAGATCTTTCATCTCTTGCTGCAAATGCCTTTGACCTTATAAAAAATGAACAAAACGGCGACACCTTAATTTTCATGCCCACTGAAAACGATATTTTAGAAACAATTGAAAAACTAAGGGGAAGACTTGATAACAAAGTAAATTTAATGCCTCTTTACGCAAGACTCCCCTCCCATTTACAGCAAAAGGTTTTCAAGCCGGTTTCAGGCCAAAAAGTTGTTGTATCAACAAATGTTGCAGAAACTTCAATTACAATCCCTGGAATTAAATATGTTATAGATACAGGTCTAGCCAGAATTCCTTCATATTTGGCATCATCAAGAACTACTTCTCTTCCTGTAAGCCCTGTTTCAAAAAGCAGTGCTGATCAAAGAAAAGGAAGATGCGGAAGGGTTTCAAACGGGATTTGCATTAGACTTTTCAGTGAAGAAGATTATGAAAACAGGCCCAAATTTACCCTGCCTGAGATTTTAAGATCCAATCTTGCAGACGTTCTTCTTAAAATGACGGCTTTAAAACTTGGAGACATAAAAAATTTTCCATTTATAGACAGGCCTGAAACAAAAAATATAAATGATGGTTACAATCTTTTAACAGAGCTTGGGGCAATTAAGGAAAGCAAACAAAAGGGAATTTTTACACTCACTGAGTTAGGTGGGCAAATGGCAAAACTTCCCCTTGATCCAAAGCTTTCAAGAATGCTCATAGAGGCATCAAAAAGAGGATGTCTTGAAGAAGTTACTGCAATTGTATCAGGTATAACAGCCGGAGACCCAAGGGAACTTCCAGATGAAATCCGTCAAAAAGCTCTCCAGGCACAATCAGTATTTTCAGATCCCTTATCTGATTTTATAACTTTTTTAAATATATGGACAAAATTTAACAAGGAAAGCAAAAAAAAACTTACAACAGGAGCCATAGGAAGATTTTCTAAAAAATATTACCTTTCTTTTAGAAGATTAAAGGAATGGAGAGACTTGTATTCCCAGATAGAATCAATTCTTGAAGACGAGGAAATAAAAAATATAAAAGAAAAACCTCCTGTCTCAGGGGATAAAAACTCAAAAACAGGTCCTTTATACGAAGAAATTCACAAATCAATTTTAAGCGGTTATCTTTCAAATATAGCTGTTCACTCAGAAAAAAAACTTTTCAAGGCCGCCAAAAACAAAGAGGTAATGAT
This sequence comes from Desulforegulaceae bacterium, assembly GCA_034006035.1. Lineage (NCBI taxonomy): Bacteria > Pseudomonadati > Thermodesulfobacteriota > Desulfobacteria > Desulfobacterales > Desulforegulaceae > Desulforegulaceae bacterium. The sequence continues at coordinate 33,490 of JAVETN010000019.1, read as the reverse complement.
TTTTCCGGGCTCAGGGCTTTTTAAAGCCCCTCCTGACTGGATTGTCTGTGCTGATATAGTTGAAACTTCAAGGCTTTTTGCAAGAACAGCCGGGTTGATTGAACCTGAATGGATAGATGAAGTAGCAGGTGATCTTGTAAAAACAATTGTATATGACCCCCATTATTCAAAAAATCAGGGAAGGGTTTTAGCCTATGCCCAGAAAACTTTATACAGCCTTGTAATTTTAAAAGATTCAAAAGTCCCTTATCATTTGTTTAATAAAGATGAAGCTGGAAGAATATTTTATTCCCAGGCCCTTTACCAGAACCAGGTAAAAGACAAGCTTAACTTTCTTGAAAAAAATCAGAAAACAATAAACCAAATTAAAGACATGGAAGAAAGACTTAGAAAAAGAGATATCCTGGTCAGTGAAAATGAAATAGTTGATTTTTATGAATCTAAAATCCCTCAAGTTTCAGATATAAGGACCTTGAAAAATATAATAAGAAAAAAAGGCGATGCTTTTCTTTTAATGAAAAAAGAAGATCTAATGAACTATGATCCTGAAAATGAAATAAAAGAAAACTTTCCTGACAAACTTCAGGTTGGAGAAGAAAAATTCAATTTAAAATATAAATTCAACCCTGGTGAAGACGACGACGGAGTTACAATTTCAATTCCTGTCAATAAAACATCAAATATTTCAGCATCAAATATTGAAACTGTTATACCCGGACTTTTAAAAGAAAAAACAGAAGCTGTTCTTAAAGGACTTCCCAAGAAATACAGGACAATGCTCCACCCCATAAAGGAAAAAACTGAAATAATTTTAAAAGAGATGGATTTTTCATCAAATTATTTTGCCTTAAGTCTTTCTGAATTTATAAAAAACAGATTTAAAGCTATTGTTCCGGCAAAAATAATTTCAGAAGTATCAATTCCTGAACATTTGAATATGAGAATTGAGCTTACAGATATTAAAGGTTCCAAAATTTCAGCCTCAAGAAATCCCCTGATTTTAAAAAATATTGACAGAGATTCACTGCCTGATTCTGATGAAATAAAAAAATTTAAAAAACGATTTTCAAAAGAAGATATCAAGGAATTTTATACCCTTGAGAATCTGGTAAAAGTTTATCCTGAGAAAAAAAACTCACCAATATTTTACCCTGCTTTTGAAACCAGTGATGGAAAAATAGATTTAAAACTTTTTTCAAATAAAAAAGATGCCCAAAATGCCCAGACAAAAAGCGTAAAAACCTTTTTTGAAAAAATTCTTTCAACTGAACTGAAAAACCTTAAAAATCAGATAAAACTTAAAACAATCAATCCTGAAATTTTTAAACTTTTTGGAAATAAAGAAAATATTGAAAAAGGAATTTTTGAATCTGTAAAAAACCAGGTGCTTTTAAAGCCCATAAGAACAGAAAAAGAATTTTATGATTACTTAAAAAAAATCAAAGATAAAAAAGTTTTAAATTTTTCTACCTTGGAAAAAAAAGAAAAAACAGAATTGGTTTTAAATGAATTTAATGAAGTATGGACATTTTTAAACAACCTCAAACTAAAGTATTCAAAAACTGTTCTTATTTATGAAATGATAAATGACTGTATTAAGAGTGCAAAAAGCATAGTTACTCCAAACTTCTTTAAAATCTATTCAATTGAAGAACTTTCAAATATACCAAGATATCTTGCTGCTATAAAAATCAGGGCAGAACGGGGGATTTCAAATCCTTCAAAAGACAGTACAAAAAACAATAAAGTAATAAGATTCCAGAAAAAACTTGGGATTCTTCTTGATGAGCTTGACGAAAGCTCCTCTCCTGAAAAAAGAAAAGAAACAGAATTGTTTTTTTGGGATATTGAGGAGTTTAAAATTTCAGTTTTTGCCCAGGAACTTAAAACCAGATACCCTGTATCTGAAAAAAAACTTGAAAAAAAATTTTCTGATATTGCTAAGATGATTTGACCTTTAAAAAAGACTACCCAAAATAAAAAAAGCCCTCAAATTGAGAGCTTAATGTTTTTTTGGCGTCCCCAAGGGGATTTGAACCCCTGTCGCCGGCGTGAAAGGCCGGTGTCCTGGACCGAACTAGACGATGGGGACGCATATGGTGGGTCATGTTGGGTTCGAACCAACGACTCTCTGCTTAAAAGGCAGATACTCTACCGGCTGAGTTAATGACCCATGTGTCGCTAAAACAAAAGGAAAATACACAGATAGAACCCTAAAGTCAAGGATAAAAAAATAAAAAAAAATCTACCAAAGCCTGAAATTCAAACTTTGGTAGATTTTTATTAATATATAAGATCTTTTGGATCAACTTTATTAGAAAACAATTTATAGGCAAAGCTTTGGTAAGCTATAACAATTGGAATAAAAACAACCACAACTACAAGCATAATTTTAAGTGTATAAGGGCTTGATGATGAATTAAAAGCTGTAAGACTATATTCAGGGTTTATGCTTGAAGGAAAAAGATTGGGAAACAATCCTGCTATTCCAAAAAATGTAGAAAAAACTATTGTTGAAGCTGAAAAAGCCCAGGCAGTAAAAAATTTTCTCTTTGAAATAAAAAACCTTATCATGAAAAGAGAAACAACAGCAGCTAGAAGAATAAGCCATAAAAGCCTATATTTGAAGTAATTGTCAAAAAGATTGGTGTAAACATAACTGCCAGCAACAAAACCAATAATTACAATAACTTCAACAATCCACATTTTTTTTACAAAACTCAAAGCCCTGTCTTTAAGATCGCCTGTAACTCTTACACAAAGCCATAAAAGTCCATGAACAATAAACAAGACAACAAACAAAAACCCACCCAAAAGTCCGTATGGATTTAAAAGTGAAAAAACACTTTCCTGGATTATTCCGTTTTCATCTATGGGAATCCCCTGAAATATATTGGCAAATGCCACACCAAACAAAAACGCAGGTAAAAAACTTCCTACAAAAACAGAACTATCCCAGATAAATACCCATGATTTTTTATTGGAAAGCCCCCTAAACTCAAAAGAAACTCCCCTTATTATCAAGGCAAACAAAATAAGCATCAAAGGTGTGTAAAGAGAAGAAAACATAACAGAATAAAGAATTGGAAAAGCAGCAAAAGTAACACCTGCAGCAGTGATAAGCCAAACCTCATTACCGTCCCACAAAGGCCCAAGAGAGTTAATCATCACTCTTTTTTCTTCATTATTTTTACCAAGAAAAGGATAAACAATTCCTATTCCAAGATCAAATCCGTCTGTCATAAAATAAATAGCCCATAAAAGCCCCCAAAGAAAAAACCAGGTTGATTCAAGCATCATAATATCTTCCTCCGAAATTAAATTTTAAATTCAGGCTTCTCCTGAAAAGGATTGTAAACTCAGCTCAGAAAAGCGACAGCTTTATCATTGAGTCAGGTCTTTAGGACCTTTAAGTGCATTTTTAAATATCATATAAAAACCTGCAACTCCAAGGAGACCGTAAAGAACAATAAACCCGATCAAGGTTGTAAGTACCTGCCCGGAAGCTATAGGAGAAGCTGCATCAGATGTTTTTAAAAGTCCGTATACTATCCATGGCTGCCGTCCTACTTCAGCAAGAACCCAGCCGGCTTCAATTGCTATATATGGAAGCGGAAGAGAAATAACCATAAGTTTTAAAAACCAGGTTTTTTCTATAAGTTTATTTCTGAAAAACCATCCTAATATCATCAGAGTTAAAAAATAAAAACCAGAACCAACCATTACCTTAAAAGCCAAGGCTGTGATTGCTACAGGAGGCCTTTCATCTTTTGGAAACTCTTTTAAACCCTGAACAGGAGCATTTATATCATGAAAGGCAAGAAAGCTTAAAACTCCGGGGATTCTGCCTATTTCTATTATATTTTTTTCATTTTCTTCATCTGGCCATGAAAATAAAAAAACAGGAGCCTTTGTGCTTGTTTCCCAATGGGTTTCCATTGCAGCAAGCTTTGCAGGCTGAACCTTGGCTACGTCAACAGCATGAACATCACCTTCTGCAACAACAAAAATTGTGCTTAAAAGACCCATAACAAGAGCGATTCTAAAGGATTTGGTAAAGAACTCCACATTGTTTTTTTTAAGAAGATGCCAGGCACTTACACTCATTACAAAAAAAGCACTTAAAACATAGGCCGCAGACAAGGTATGAAGAATTGTTAAAACAGCAAACTTCTGGGTGACAACAGCCATGAAATCTGTAAGCTCTGCTCTTCCGTTTCTTATTGTATACCCTACAGGATGCTGCATCCATGCATTGGCAATAAGAATCCATACAGCAGACAAACTTCCTCCTATGGCAATAAGCCACATCACAAAGGCATGTGCCTTGGCAGAAAGCTTTTTCCACCCAAAAACCCAGATACCAATTAAAATTGATTCAAGAAAAAATGCCACTGTTGCTTCAATTGCCAAAAAAGATCCGAAAACATCACCAACATAGGCTGAATACCTTGACCAGTTTGTTCCGAACTGAAACTCCAGTGTAATTCCTGTCACAACTCCCAATGCAAAATTTATTAAAAACAGCTTTCCCCAAAATTTTGTCATTGAAAGATATACAGGATTTTTTGTTCTAACATACTTGGTTTCCATGTAGGCCATCATTATGGAAAGCCCAAGGGTCAGAGGAACAAACAAAAAGTGGAACATGGTAGCTGCGGCAAACTGCAGTCTGGAAAGAAATACAACGTCCATTTATTACTCCTCGCTTTTAAAAGTTAATCTTGCTTATAACAAAAAAACTTTGACTTTTTTTAAAAAATCAAACCATAAAAAAGCATAGTTTACAAATCTTAATATAGCAAATTTTGCATCTTCAAAAAGAAAACAAAATATAAAGTCCCGTCATTTCTTTGTATTACCAACCAACTTTCAACGAATAATAACCAATCCGACGCTGAAATAAAAAAACAGCAATTATTCAACAATAGGTTAATTTGTTACAACAAAAATAAAAACCAGACAATATTTATCCCACAAATAAAATTCTTCTATTACGTTTAAAAAAACAAAGGCTCTTTACAGAGCTAAAAAACAGATCTGAAAAAAGCCTTAATATTTGGTATAATTTATTTTGATGCTTGTAAATCTAAGAAGATCTCTATTGAACTTAGGGCTTTTTGTTTTTGTGCCCTATTCTTTCATCCTTCCCTTCCCACTGACAATCAGGAGTATAGCAGGTGTTATCCACAAATTCACATTTTTGTTTACAGGAAGGGCATGTTTCCGGCGGCATTTCTGCATCAAGCTGATATCCACAATTAACACATTTCCAGTTTCCCATGTTATTTCTCCTTTATTTGAGTGAAGGGATTTGATAACAAAGGCAGGATTTCTCCTGCCTTGAATAAACTACACTTCGAGCTTCCACAATCCGTGAAGATTGCAGTATTCCCTGGCTGTAAATTTATCATCTGTTACAGGGAATTCTGCAACAGGCTCTTCTCCTGGTGAAAGATATTTTCTATAGGAATTTCCATCTTTTGTTAAAATCTGGATCCATTCTATATAATGCTTTTCTTCCATTGGGTGAAGTGTGCTTCCAACTGTAACTTTAATTTTCCCGTCAAGCTTTTCCACCACAGGAACATGCTTTTCATTTGCTGCATCTTCTGTGTTTTCCTTCATGTTTTTCATGGGCTTGCCACAGCATACAAGTTCTCCATTACCGCCTCTTAAAACCTCAACAATATTTGTGCATATAACACATTTATATATTTCCATTTTTTCTGCCATTAAAATCAAACCTCCTGATTAGTAATTTTCGGCTAAAAGCTCAAAATGAGCCTTTGGATGGGCACATGCAGGGCACATTTCAATTGCTTCTGCACCAACATGCTGGTAACCGCAGTTTCTGCATTTCCAGGTAACTTTTTCATCTCTTTTGAAAACCTTACCTTTGTCGATATTTTCAGCAAGAGCACGAAAACGCTTTTCATGGTATTTTTCTGCAATAGAAACTTTCTCAAAAACCACTGCAATTGCTTCAAAACCTTCTTCTCTTGCGATTTTTGCAAAGGTCGGATACATATCCGAATGCTCCTCAAATTCACCTTCTGCCGATGCAATAAGATTTTCTTTAGTGGATTTTATTTCGCCCGCAGGAAAAGACCACTGAACCTCAGCATCTCCTCCTTCAAGGAACTTGAAAAATCTTTTTGCATGCTCTTTTTCATGGTTTGCTGTTTCTTCAAAAACATCTGCAATCTGCACATAACCTTCTTTTCTTGCTGCTCCTGCAAAATATGTATATCTATTTCTTGCCTGAGATTCGCCTGCAAATGCTGTCAAAAGATTTTTTTCTGTTCTGGTACCTTTTACTGATGCCATTAAATTTCCTCCATAAATATTGATGTTTATAATTAAAAAAAATTATTAGAAAGTCAGTCCTTATTCTTAAACTTTATTCTTTCTCCGTCCCATGAGCCTTTAAGGAAATGATTTTCAATTTCTTCTTCTGCAAGGTTTATCAGCTTATATCCATAGTCCCTTAAAATACCAAATAAAATTCCACATCCAATATCTTTTCTATGAATATCACCTTCTTCAGCAGTATCAACCATTTCCCTTGCAAGCTCAAGAACTCTTAAAATATTTTTATTTTCAGGCTTCACTGACTTCCTCCGGTTTTTAAACTTTTGGACTCTGTTAATTCAATAAATATGCCAAAATAAAAAAACACAGAAAACAAGCCTGATAAGCTTGATAGGGAGTTAAAACCGTATCAGATTTGAGACAGTTTTGTATCAAATCCTCCAAAGATACATAAAAACAAGACAACCTATGTTGCCAACTACAGCCTTCTCACAATTGGCAACCTTATTGCATATAACCATATGTAAGATTAACAAAAATAAATAAGGAGCAGCCATGAATTTAGATGAGTTGAAAAAAGATATAAACTTAATAAATCTGATTGATTGGGATCTCACCCATGAAGATGCTATTGGACTCTACCTTGAATGGGGAGGAAACTGGAAACCCGGCGGAGTTCCATATGTGGTAAGAAATAAAAGTGATTCTTCCCATTATTTTGTGGTCAACACCTGGGAGAAGCCTGCAAAAGTATATTTGATTAAAAGAACAATCGAAGATGCCAAAGAACTTGTTGAAATCCCTCTGCTAGGTGAAAAGATGAAAAAATTCCTTGATGAAACTGGGCATAGCAAGGGAGTTTACACACCTGGTGAAAAGTTAAAAAATTGGCTCAAAAGCGAACTTTTAAACTAATCTCAGTACTCTTAGATTAAAAAGGCAGGGGTAACCCTGCCATAATTCAATTTAAGCCTATCAGATTAAAAAAAACAAATTATTTGATAAAAGGCATAAGCTTAGTGGAAATAATTCTTATATGGGTCATTTCTTCATTGATAATTTGATCAAGTCTATCCTGACCTTTTTTTTCAGGTACAAGAGCCTTCATTCCAAGATAAAACACAATAGAATCTTTTTCAGCTGATATAGCAGCCTTCATCACTTCTTTAACTGATTTTGTATCTATTTCTTTTTCATAAAAAACCTTTGTATCAGCAAGGGCTTTTAAATATGCAGCTGCTTCATTGTCGGGATCAAAAACATTGCTGGCTTTTTCAGAATCTTTTAATTCCTCTTGCATAAGCTTAAAGGTTTCTTCATGTTCAACTTCCATATCAGCAAGATCTAAAAGAACTTTTTTAAGTTCATCATTTTCTGCGTCAGCAGCAGCTTTTCTGTAAAACTCCTGACCATTTACTTCAATTTCAATTGCCATTTTGAAAATATCATCTGCACTAAAATCATACGCTGCCATTTTTTTAAATCCCTTTCTTTCTGCATTTAAATTTATTTTTAAAAATAGATCTTTTATAGATTTATATTTTTAAACCTATTAACATTTCATGAATATATATTCAAGAATATATCTCAATCTTTACAAAGGTGCTCTGTTGTGGCATAGACAAGCCATCAACCTTTAATTCAGGAAATTCAGACTATTATGATTTCAGAAGTATCCATAAAAAATCTTGCCGTAATAGATGATATAAAAATAAAGTTTGAAAGCGGCTTAAATATGCTCACAGGAGAAACAGGGGCTGGCAAGTCAATAATAATTAACGCCATCAACCTGATTCTTGGGGATCGGGCCAACTCAAAAATGATAAGAACAGGAGAAGAAAGTGCTGAAATCGAAGCTTTTTTTTCAATTAAAAAAAACTCTCCTGCCTGGATTAAAATGAAAAAAAACGATTTTGAGCCTGAACAAGGACTTATAATCAGAAGAATAATTGCCAAAACAAACAGGCATAAAATATATATAAATCAAAAACTTGCAACAGCTCAGATCCTTAATCAAATAACAAGAAACCTAGCTTCAGTATCAGGCCAGCATGAGCATCAAGAACTCCTTGATGAAAAAAACAATATCTATTTTCTTGATAATTTTGCAGGCCTTAGTGAAAGCAGGGTAAAATTAGAAGAGATTTTTTCAGAAACAAACCAATTAAAGGGTAAAATAAAACAATTAAAATCCGAAAAACAGTTAATTGAAAAAGAACTTGAGCTAATATCCTTTCAAAAACTGGAAATTGAAGATGCAGGCCTTGAAGACCCCAATGAAGATATCAAGCTTGAAGAAGAACTTAAAAAACTTAAAAACGCAAAGCTTTTAATTGAAACTTCGTTAAAAGGCTCATCCCTTCTTTACCTTGACAAAGGTTCTGTTTCAGAAATTATTGCCTCACTAATAAAAGAGTTTGAGGACAGCTCTTCTCTTGATTCAGAGTTTGGGAGTTTTCTAAGCCAGCTGGAATCAATCTACGCTGAAGTTGATGATCTAGGAAGAACACTTAACTCTTATGCCAGCGAAATTGACCAGGACGATGAAAAGCTTGAAACCATAAGCGAACGGCTCGACCTCATATCCAAATTAAAACATAAATATGGGAAAACAATTGATGAAATTAATAATTTCCACAAAAAAATAAGCTTAAAGGCTCAAAATTTTGATAATACAGAGACTGAAATTAAAGAGCTGGAAAAAAAGCTGGAACTTAAAGAAAAAAACTATATGGATCTTGCTAAAAAACTTAGTTCTAAAAGACAAGTTTCAGCAAAAAAACTGGAAAAGATTATAACCGAGTCTATAAAAGAACTTGAAATGCCCCATGCAGTTTTTTTTGCAGACTTAACTTCCAACCCTGAATTTAAAAGTGAAACAGGAATAGACAACTTAAATCTTCTTATTTCCCCAAACCCAGGCGAAGATCCAAAGCCTATTTCTCAAACTGCTTCAGGAGGAGAACTTTCAAGACTTGTCCTTGCTATAAAATCTGCCACAGCAAAAAATGACAATGTTCAAACAATAATTTTTGATGAGGCTGATGCAGGAATCGGTGGAAAAGCAGCTGAAAAAACCGGAGAAAAAATAAAAAAACTCTCAAAAACAGCACAGGTAATCTGTATCACCCACCTTCCTCAGATTGCAAAATTTGCAGATCATCATTTCTATATTGAAAAAAAAGTGTTTGAAAAAAGGACAAGAACATCAATCAGAAGCCTTTCTTTCACCGAAAGAATAACAGAAATTGCAAGAATGATCTCAGGTGAAAAAATTTCTCAAAAAACAATGGAAAATGCAAAAGAACTTATTGAACAAGCCAGTGTTTTATAGATTCAACAAAACAAAAACCAAACTTTAAACTTTAAATTAATGGGTAAAGCAAATTTAGATTCTAAATAATTTTATTGAATGTTTAGCCATAAGTTATATTATATGAATAAATGTTTTTGGATAAAACAAATATTTAAAGTAGATATTTTAAAAGTGTAATATTTATAAGGAGATGTTTTAATGCCAATTTATGAATTCAGATGCCTTAAGTGCGAAGAAATATTTGAGGTGATAGTTTTAAGCGGAGACGAAGACGAAGAAATAAAATGCACCCATTGCGGTTCAAGCTCTTTTGAAAGGGTTTTAAGCACTGGAAATATTTCTGCTTCAAGATCTAAAGCTCCTGGGCAGTCATTAGATATTCAAGAAAGAACTTGTACAGCAGGAAGCTGCAGCACTTACACACTCCCCGGACAGGGATAAAACTATAAATCCTGAAAAACTTTCCGGACAGATTTTTTGTCCGGAAAAGCATTTCATCCAATCTAGCAGTTCAAAAAAATAGTTTTTAATTTAAAGCTAGCTAATAAAAATAAGGATTTGTTAATTTTTCTTTACCTATTGTAGAAAAATTTTCATTCCCATAATTATGCCCAGGCCAGACAATGGTATCATCAGAAAGAATAAAAAGCTTTTCTCTAACTGACTTTTCAAGCTGTTCAAAAGAACCACCAGAAAGATCTGTTCTTCCAACACCGCCTGTAAAAAGGGTATCTCCTGTAAAAAGATTATTTCCGTCATAAAGACAAATACAGCCTTTTGTATGACCCGGAGTATGAATAACTTTTATTTTTATTGTTCCCCCTTCAATCTGATCATTGTCCTTGACAAAAAAATCAGGAACAGGAGAACCTTTGCCTCCCAAAGCCCTGGAAAACATTTTTGTAGAAAACTTAGCAAGAAGAACAGCATCGTCCTTGTGGATAAACAAAGGAGCCTGGGTTTCCTTTATTAGATAATGATTCCCACAAACATGATCCGCGTGCCCATGGGTATTTACAATTGCTTTAACATTAAGACCGTTTTCCCTTACAGATTTTAAAATTTTTTCAGGAGAACAGGAGGGATCTATTACTATACTGTCTCTTGATTCAGGATCAAATAAAATATAGCCAAAAACACCCATTTTGCTTTGCAGCACCTGGATAACTTCAAACATTTTAAAACCTCATCCCTGCTTCAACAAAAACACCTTTTGATTCCATATCAAGCTTAAATCCGTTTTGATCAATATCCACTTCTTCAATCATATAACCCCCTCCAACAAAAAAAGAACCTAAAAGATCAAGCCTTGCCCCTGCAGTCAGGTTGGTAAATTCAACATCTGTAAAGCAAAAGCCTTTCCATTGGAGATAAAGTTCTATATTATCAGTTGGTTTCCCTGCAAAAGAAGCAAAAAAACCCATTGAATAATCTTTTTCTGTTACACTTACAGATGTACCGGTTTGTGAAATTTTCCCTGTTGCTTCAATCCACCTGGCACTCAAACCAAGCTCAACATTTAACTTTCCAAGGGTTGCTCTTTCAAAACCTTTTAAGGAATAAAAAACAGTTAGGTCATAATTTAAAATTTCAATTTCAGAATTAAAACCTGAAGGATCATCAAAAAGCTCTCCTCCATATGTAAAAGATTTCATATTTTCGCCCTCGCTGTTCATATAAAGACCTGAAACATACACTCCTGGAAGATGACTGAAATTATTTATCTTAAGTTTAGCAAAATAAGATTTATCATCAGAAATATTAAGACCATTTTCAAGATCCATTGATGTACCGGGAGCACCTTCTGAATATGAGTGGGTGCCTGAAGGATCAAAAATAAATCCCCCCAGAGAAACTTCCCCCAAATAAGAATTAAACCCAGAAGCAAAAACTGCAACCGGAGTAAAAAAAACAATCAAACAAAACATAATTTTTTTAAAATAATTCATAATAAGCTACCCTTTAAAATTTAAATCCGCCTTCAAAAAAAGGTCCTTTAAACTTTGTATCAACCCTTACATCTTTTTCATCTATATCAAATTTTTCCACTCTATATCCCCCTGCTATAAAAAGAGGACCGAAAATATTATATCTTAGCCGGCCTATAAGACTTGTTACATTGTTTCCTCCCAATGAAATCATTCTTCCCTCAGCTTCAAGAGCTATCCCTGAGACTGGCTCCAGCCTTAAATATGCAAATCCCATGGGAATTGGAACAGTAAAAGATTTGGATTCTTTAATTTCACCTTGAGTAATTGAAGCATCAAGATCAACAAGTCTTAAGTTTACTCCCAAATCTGCCTGAAGAGTTCCAAGGCTTGCAAGTTTTAAAAAAGGAAGAGAAAAAGAAAGGGCAAAATCATAATGGTCCAGCTTAAGTTCCGAATTAAAACTTTTATTTTCTTCAAAATTTTTGCCGCCAAAGGTAAATTTTCTACCCATTGTGCTTCTTTCTTCATAATTTAAATTTGTGGCCATCACAGTCAAATTTGGCAAAATCAGGGGAAGCTCAATCCTTGCTCTGGCTGTGAGTTTTGTTTCATCATCATAGCCAAGGTCATTTTCAAGATAAAGATTATCTCCTTTGTATCCTGCAAATCCCTTTGGTGAATTAAGCCATCCTCCAACAGCTATCTCTGCATCAATCAAAGGAAGGCAGTATCCCTGGAAAGGGACTAAAAGGAAAAAAAGCAGGGGTAAAACAGCAAGTTTTGATTTCATAGCAACAATCCTCCTGGGTTTAAAAGTTTAATTCATCCGGCAATCCTTCAAGAAAAAGATTGGTTTCAAAGGGTGAGTAAGGCTCTGAGTTCTCGATTAAATCTCCAACTTCCAAAATAGCTTTTATTCCGCTTGAAAAAACCTTGTCTTCCCTTTTTTCCAAAAGAATCTCATCAAAATCTTTTTCCTTAATTTCATCTTTTGCAAACAAAAATATTTTTTTATTTTTATCTAATAATCCAATATAGGAAAAAAAAGAATCCTTTTCTTTGTAAGTTTTTCTACCAAAAATATAATAACCGTATTTTTTGCTTAAAAACGGAAAATATTTTAATGATGCAACTTCAAACCCTGAAAGAACAAGTTTAAAAAAACCTTCAAAATCATCGGCTTCAAACAGGATCTTAAGTTCTTTCAAAAAAAATCCCTTATCAAGACCTGAGAAATCAAGGGTTTTAATAAATGAAGTTCTAAGATAATCAAGTGTTTCTTCTTTTACCGATTTTAAAACATCGGAATCTGACAATATTTTTTTAGCATTTTTAAAGCTGATCATTTCCTTTAGTTTAGGGGACTTTCTCAACACAACATCATCAATATCTGTTTCATATCTTCCAAGCAAAGCATCATTTACAATAACTTCTTTTGTTGGATCTTCTCTAAAGTAAAGTTCAAGTCCTCTTTTTGGAATATTTTCATATCCATTCATTTCAAGGAGAATTTTTGCTGACTTTTTATCGATTTTTGAATACCCTTCTGCTGGCTTTAAAGATTTTTCAACTTTTTTTACTAAAAAATCGACTATTATTTTTTTTTGAATATTTTCAATTGTCTTCACAAAAACTTCCCCCTGCCTAATTTAAGTTTAGCCTGAAATTTAAGTCTTTCTTTTTCCACAATTGGAAAAAAAGTTTGGATTTCAGCAAGCACTTACTATTGAATTTTATTTTAAATGAATTATTATCAACTTTAATCTATCTAGAATCAAACCTTTTAATCAAACTTTAAAGATGAGCCGACGAACTTAGCAACTCTCTTTACATTAATCCTTGTTGACACTAAAGACGTTAAAGTATTATTTCAGTTAATTTAAATAAAAATAAAATTTAATTATACCAATGTTTTTAAAAATTAAAATAGTAAACGGGGCAGATTATGACAGAATCAGCTAAATTAACAATTGATGGTAAAACCTATACTTTCCCGGTGATTACAGGAACTGAAGGCGAAAAAGCCATTGACATTACAAAACTTCGTCAGGAGACAGGCTTGATTACCTTTGACCCAGGGTTTGGGAACACTGGAAGCTGCTCTTCATCAATTACATTTATGAACGGAGAAAAAGGAATTTTAAGATATAGGGGAATTCCAATTGAGCAGCTTGCAGAAAAATCAACTTTTGTTGAAACTGCCTACCTTCTCATAAATGGGCACCTACCCTCACTTGAACAGCTTAACAAAAACAGGGTAATGCTTAATGATTCTTCTCTTGTTCATGAAGACATGCATATGTTTTTCCAAAATTTTCCCAAAGCATCTCACCCCATGGGAATTCTTTCATCAATGGTAAATGCATTAAGGAGTTTTTATCCTGAGCTTAAAGATGAAGAAAAAGATGAAGAAAGTTTTACAAAAGACTTTTTAAACCTGATTTCAAAAGTAAGAACCATGGCTGCTATGTCACACAGATATTCAAAAGGTGAAAAGATTGTATATCCACGGCATGATCTTACATATTGTGAAAACTTTCTTAATATGATGTTTGACAGCCCTGTAAGACCTTATGTACTTGATCCTGACATAGTAAGAGCTCTTAATGTATTTCTTATTCTACATGGCGACCATGAGCAAAACTGCTCAACTGCCGCTGTCAGGGTTGTGGGAAGCGGAAGAGTGAATCTTTATGCTGCAATTTCTGCTGGTATAGCGGCCTTGTGGGGTCCTCTTCACGGAGGGGCAAACCAGGCTGTGATTGAAATGCTGACAAACATTCTTAAAAACGGGGTGTCTGTTAATGAAGTTATAAAAAAAGCAAAGGATAGAAACGATCCTTTCAGACTCATGGGCTTTGGACACAGAGTTTACAAAACCTATGACCCAAGAGCCAAAATAATGAAAGAAATGTGCGATAAAATTTTAGCCAAAAAATCAGGCCCGGATCCCCTTCTTGATGTAGCAAAACAACTTGAAGAAATAGCTCTTACAGATCCTTATTTTATTGACCACCATCTTTATCCAAATGTTGATTTTTATAGTGGAATAGTTTTAAGGGCAATAGGAATACCCACAAATATGTTTACTGTGATGTTTGCCATAGGACGTCTTCCAGGATGGATTTCCCAGTGGAAAGAAAGTCTGGAGGATCCAAACTGGAGAATCAGCAGGCCAAGACAGATTTATACAGGAATGTCAGAACAAAACTTTCTAGAATTAGAAGACAGATAAATTATTAAAAAATTTCAGTTTTATATTTTAGAAATACAACGGCCGGTAAAATTAATTACCGGCCGCCTTCTTTTTATTTTACCTAAATTGAGCGGTTTTGAAACTCTCAACCCAAAATCTAATCTTCTTTTCTTGCCCGGGGAAGCACAAGATTTAAAAACACACCCAAAACCCCTGCAAGACCAATTCCCTCAAGGGTAAATTCTCCTGCAGAAAAACTCATACCACCTATTCCAAAAACAAGAATAAGAGCTATTATAGTAAGATTTCTAGGTTCTGTGACATCAGGCTGTGCCTTAACAATATTGTTCATCCCTACAACCATGATTGCACCAAACAGCAAAAGCATTATTCCTCCCATTACAGGACTTGGAATAGTTGTAAGAAAAGCTCCTATTTTTCCAACAAAGGAAAGAACAATTGCAATAATTGCAGCCCAGGTCATTACTCCGGGGTTAAAAGCTTTGGTAAGAGCAACAGCTCCTGTTACTTCTGAATATGTTGTATTTGGAGGCCCGCCAAGCATTGATGCTATTGAAGTTGCAACACCGTCTCCAAGCATTGTGTTTTCTATACCCGGATCTTCAAGATAATCTTTTTCAGTAACTTCTCCTATGGCAAGAATATCTCCAAAATGCTCAATTGCCGGAGCAATGGCAACAGGTACAATAAATAAAATTGCAGAAAGATTAAATTCAGGAAAAACAAAATTTGGAAAGGCAAACCATTTTGCATTATAAACAGGGGTTAGATCTACAAGACCTGAAAACCATGCAATTGTATATCCTACACTAATTCCAATAAGAATGGGAATAAGCCTTATAAACCCTTTGCCCAAAAGAGTGGCAGCTATTGTTGCAACAAGGGCTGACATTGAAACAAAAAGAGCTTTTGACTGGGGTATTATATTTGAAGAATCAGCTTCTCCCACAGCCATATTTACGGCAACAGGAGCAAGAATAAGGCCTATCACCATAATTACAGGCCCAGTAACCACAGGAGGAAGAATTTTTTCAACAACACCGCTTCCCTTGGCTCTTATGACCAAACTCAAAACAATATAAAGAAGCCCTGCTGCTGCAAGCCCGCTCATAGTTGAAGCAACACCCCACTTGGCAACTCCAACTGAAATAGGAGCTATAAAAGCAAAGGAAGATGCCAAAAAAACAGGAACCTTCCCCTTGGTAATTACCTGAAAAACAAGAGTTCCAATCCCTGCTGTAAACAAAGCAACATTTGAATCAAGCCCTGTAAGAACAGGAACAAGAACCAGTGCCCCAAATGCTACAAAAAGCATCTGAGCCCCAAGGATTGAATCCTTGGCTTTAAATCTATAGTCAAAATTCTCCCCCATAACAATCACCCTTTCATTTTTGTAATCCCACAAAAAACGCATGATAAAAATAATCATGCGTTAAATGTATTTTGCAAAAAATTTAAATTTATAAAAACTTTTTATTTTGTTCCAAATATTTTATCCCCTGCATCACCGAGCCCTGGGATTATATAGCCCTTTTCATTAAGCTTTTCATCAACTGCTGCTGTATAAATAGAAACGTCAGGATGAAGTTGTTGAACTTTTTTTACTCCTTCAGGTGCAGCAACAAGAAAAAGTCCTTTTATTATTTTACATCCTTCTTTTTTTAAAAGATCCACTGTTGCACAAAAAGAACCTCCTGTTGCAAGCATGGGATCTATTATAAGAGCGATTCTTTCTTCCATGCTGGAAGGAAATTTTACATAATAATGCACAGGCTTCAAAGTTTCTTCATCTCTGTAAAGCCCTACAACCCCGACTTTAGCTGAAGGAATCATATCAAGGACACCGTCCATCATTCCAATACCTGCTCTTAAAATTGGAACAACAGTAACTTTTTTTCCTTTTATCTGCTCCACCTCAATTTCTCCTGCCCATCCCTGAATTCTAATTTTTTCAGTCTCAAGATCTTTTGTAGCTTCATAGGTTAAAAGTCTTGAAATTTCAGAAGAAAGCATTCGAAAGTTTTTTGTATCAAGATCATGGGTTCTTAAAATACCAAGCTTATGTTTAATTAAAGGATGATCCGCTATATATAAACTCATTTTATCTCCTTGGTTTTATTAAGTTATTTAAACTTAGTTCAAAGTTCTATATCCTTTTTCCAACTTATTTTCAAGAAACAGATAAAACTTGACCAAAACAATTTTAAAACTCACAAAAACAATACCTGCTTGCTTTAGATTTGCCCCAAGTTTAAAATTAAAGTTTTTCAAGCTTTAGTATAAACTTAGGTTTTCAGGATTTTCTGAAGAGCAACCCTTGATAAGCTCAAGAATTTCATCCCCAAATTCCCTTACCTGCCATCTTTTAAGGGAAATTTCTAAAAGATCTTCAAAAGTTTTAGGATTTTTTTCTGAAATTTCACATAAAAGATTATTGTTTAAAATTATACCCGGCTCAAGACTAAGGCTTTTAGATTTATCAGCCCTCCACTTTCTTAAACATTGAGATCTTTGTGAAGCAGGATAATTAAAATATTTGGGCTTTTTTTTCTTTGGATAAGAGGGAAGCCTTGAATTTGGTATTTCCATTGCGTTTTGCACAATTTTTGAAATTCTTAGACCAAATCTTTTATAATGACCCGGGCTCATAATTAATTTAAGTTCATTTTCCTTTTCAGCTTTTTTTTCTGCAACCTTTATAATTGTTTTATTGGGAATAATTTTATAAAGGGGCTTGTCTTTTTTCTTTGCTATTGAATATCTAAACTTCAAAAGATTTTCAAGCACTGCAAGACTTCTTTTATCAAGCTTTCCTGCCCCCTTAAATGAAGTAAAATAAGGAGTTTCAGTTTTTTTTACAAATCTTGATTCAGAAATATTTGAAGACTCTTCATAAACCCAGTCAAGCCTTTGAAGCTTTTCAAGTTTTTCTTTAAGAATTTTATAAATCTCAATAAGATATTTTGAATCCATGGCTGCATAATCAAGCATATCCAAAGGAAGGGGTCTGATTGACCAGTTTTTTTTCTGATATTTTTTTTCTGTTTTAACTCCAAAAAAATCAAACATCAAATGGTCAAGACCTGAAAGCCTCAAGCCAGCAAATCTTGCGGCAATTTCTGTGTCAAACAAGTTATTAACAACTATCCCATAATCTCTATATAAAGACTTTATATCATAATCAGCACCATGAAATATTTTCAAAATCTTAGGGTCAAAAAAAAATGGTGATAGTTTTTCAATTTTTTCTGCCTTGAGAGGGTCAACTATCCAGTCTGAAACCCCGTCACTTATCTGGAGAAGACAAACTTTCTCCTTAAAGTGGTACATTCCGTCCCCCTCTAAATCAACCCCGACTTTTTCACAAGACTTCAGGTGAGTGCATAAGTCTTCAAGCTCTTTATCATCCTCTACGATTATTGTCATTCCTGATTGCCTAATACCTCTTTTTCTGATAGTTTTTTTAATTGCCCCAAACCAGGGCTTTTATTTTTTACATTTTTGAATTAAGAAAAACAACAAAAAACCGGAGACAGGTTCTCATGATAGAAATAGAACTTCCAGACAAAAGCGTCCAAACTCACAAAAATCCACCCACAGGATATGATGTTGCTCGTGAAATTTCAGAAGGTCTTGCTGCAAATTCCATTGCATGCATTACTGATGAAGGGATTAAAGATATTAATCTCCCCATTGAAAAAAACACAAAAATAAAACTTATCACCTCAAAAGATAAAGAAGCCCTTGAGATAATGAGACATAGCGCGGCCCATGTTCTTGCAGAAGCTGTTTTAATTCTTTATCCTGAGGCAAAACTTACAATTGGTCCTGTTATAAAAGATGGATTTTACTATGATATAGATATGCCCCCTGTTTCAGAAACCGATCTTGAAAAAATTGAACAGGAAATGAAAAAAATTATAAAGGACAAAAAACCTTTTAAAAGGCAGGTCTTTTCAAAAGAAGAAGCAAAAAAAATCTTTTCAGACAATGAATATAAAATTGAACTTATAAACGACCTTCCTGACGATGCTGAAATTTCAGTATATGAACAAGGAATATTTAAAGATCTCTGCCGAGGCCCCCATGTTCCCCATACAGGGATGATAAAAGCTGTGAAACTGATGAAGGTTTCAGGAGCATATTGGAGGGCTGACAGCTCCAACACCCAGCTTCAAAGAATTTATGGAACTGCTTTTTTTGATAAAAAAGAATTGAGAAAATATTTAAATTTCCTTGAAGAAGCAAAAAAAAGAGATCATAGAAAGATCGGCCAGCAGCTAGATCTTTTCAGCTTCCATGAAGTAGGTGCTGGGATGCCTTTTTTCCATGCAAACGGAATGGTTTTGTGGAACGAGCTTTTAAAATACTGGAGGGAAGAACACGAAAAAGCAGGCTATGTTGAAACAAAAACTCCTGTAATGCTTACAAAAGATTTGTGGATAAAAAGCGGGCATTGGGAAAATTATCGGGAAAATATGTATACTTCTAAAATAGAAGACTATGAATATGCAATAAAACCCATGAACTGCCCCGGAGGAATGATCCTTTTTAAATCAAAACAGTTTTCCTATAGAGATCTTCCCCATAGAGCAGGAGAAATCGGCCTTGTTCACAGGCATGAAGCAAGCGGAGTATTATCAGGACTTTTCAGAGTAAGGGCTTTTCACCAGGATGATTCCCATATTTTTATGACCCCAGATCAGATTGAAGATGAAATCCTTGGGGTTTTAAATCTTCTTGATAAAATGTACTCAACCTTTGGGCTTAATTTTCATCTTGAGCTTTCAACCAGACCTGAAAAATCAATAGGTACAGATGAACAATGGGAAATGGCCACAAACGGCCTAAAATCAGCACTTGAAAAATACAGCAAAGATTTCAAAATAAACGAAGGAGACGGAGCTTTCTACGGGCCTAAAATTGACGTTCATATTGAAGATGCCCTGGAAAGAACCTGGCAGTGCGGAACAGTACAGCTTGACATGTCCCTTCCTGAAAGATTTGACCTTTCATATATAGGAAAGTCCAACGAAAAACTAAGACCAATAATGATTCACAGGGTAATTTATGGATCAATTGAAAGATTTATTGGAATTTTAACAGAACATTTTGCAGGAAGATTTCCTTTATGGCTTGCTCCTGTTCAGGCAATAATTTTACCTATAAGTGATTCTCTTATTCCTGAATCAGAAAAAATCATGGATTTACTTAAAGAAAATAAAATCAGGGCAAAAATAGATGATCGTTCTGAAAGCCTTAAAAGAAAGGTTAGGGATGCTCAGCTTTCCCAGATTCCTCTAATTCTTACCATAGGAGAAAAAGAGATAAGTGAAAAAACATTTTCTGTTCGCACCCTTGAAGGAAAAGTAAAAATGGGAATAAACCAGACTTATTTTATTGAAAAAATTAAAGAACAAATCAATTCAAGGGCTCTTGTTCTTGAAATTAACTGATAAACAAAAACAAGGCCTTTTATTTGGCTATATTTGCGTAATTACTTTTTTATCCATAATTCCCGGAGGCAAATCTTCTGAAATAGCAATTCCGGGAATGGATAAACTAGTGCATTTTGTTTTTTATCTTGTTCTTGCAGTTTTGTTTTTCTATTCAGAAATTTTCAAAAAATTTAGAGCTGAGTTTTTAATAATTTTATTTTGCTCCAGTTTTTTTGGAGTTTTTATTGAATGCATCCAGGCAATTATCCCCTGGAGAAGTTTTGAACTAAAAGATATGATTGCCAATTTTTTAGGAGCATTATCAGGACTTACTGGAATATTTTATTTAAAAAAAGATTCTTTTAAATAAAAAGTCAAACCTTAACACGCTAAAATCATAGTTCACTAAACAGAAAGATAAATTTGGAGGTTTTATTAAATGGCCCCTGAGTTTTTAATAAAAAAATTAAATCTTCAACCTTTGGAAATGGAAGGAGGATATTTTTCTGAAACCTATAGGTCTTCAAAAATCATTAAAAAAGAATTTTTAAACAATGAGTATACCCATGATAAACATATACAAACTGCAATTTATTATCTTTTAACAAATGAAACTAAATCAAAACTGCACAGGCTTAAAACAGATGAAATTTATCATTTTTATTCAGGGGATCCTGTGCTTATGCTTTTAATCTACCCCGACAATAAGTTAGAAAAAATTATTTTAGGAAACCAGATAGACAAAAACCAAATTCCGCAATTTGTTGTACCTGCCAATACTTGGCATGGGTCAATTCTTTTACCTAAAGGAAGTTACGCTCTAATGGGAACAACCATGGCACCTGGTTTTGATTTTTCAGATTATGAAGAACCTGAAAAAAAAATGCTGATAAAAAAATTCCCCATGGAAAAAGAAATCATAACAATACTTACAAAAGAAGCGGATTAAACAAAAAGGTATTTACAATGCTTAAAGCAGGAATTTTCCTAGACGCTGAAAATCTAAGCAGAAACGGCGGATGGGGAATAAGATATGAAATTATAAAAGACCTTGTGGAAGCACAGGGAACAAGAATGTTAAGGGCAAATGCCTATCTTGCAATAGATGTTGACAGAGAAATCCAAGATCACCAATACAGAATAAGAAATTCAAATTATAGAGATGCAATAAGAAGAACAGGATTTCATCTTGTTTTAAAAGAAGTAAGGAGATATGTGGACTCAGCAGGAGAACTTGTGGTTAAAGCCAATGCCGACCTTGACCTTGCAGTTGACGCCCTTCTTCAGTCGGACAATCTTGACTATATTTTACTTGGAAGCGGAGATGGGGATTTTTTAAGACTTGTAAGAGCTTTGCAGAACCGGGGTAAAAGAGTAGATCTTTTATCATTTGCCAACACAAGCAATGACCTTATAAGGGAAGTGGACAATCATTTTTCCGGATTTTTGATTCCAGGCCTTATAGGCAATGAAGACTCAGACAGAAACAGGGGAATCATGCATGCTTTTAACGAGGAAAGAGGATTTGGATTTATCACAATGAGAACTGGTCTTGGACTTCATGATTCAAGGCATGATATCTTCTGCCATATAAAAGATGTTTTAAAAGATGAAAAACCCACAACTGACACTGCCTATGTTGCGCACTTAAAACACCAGAAAATTATTCTTGAGTTTGATATTGAAGACACTGATGATGGGCTTAAAGCTACAAATATAAGTGAATTTAAGTGGAAAAAATAATCCCTGAATTAAAACGTTTCATATTTTTAAATTAAAAAAACAAAGCCGTGGTTAAATTTTAATCACGGCTTTTATTTTATGTTCAGTGTTTTAAACAAAAAAAATTAAACACACCTAAGAAGCATAAAAATCCCTTTTAAAACTTGAATAAATTCCAGTAAATTTTTTCCTTAATTTTGGCTTTTCTATTTTTCCCGTAGGATTTCTTGGAACATAGTCAAAATGAACAATTCTTGGCCTTCTGTACCTTGGAATCTTATTGCAGAACTCAATAATTTCCTCTTCTGAAATATCCTGCCCCTTTTTTGGCTGAACAACTGCTGTTACAAGTTCTCCCAGCCTTTTATCAGGAGTTCCTATTACTGCAACATCCTGAACTTTTGGATGGGAAAGAATAAAATCTTCTATTTCAGCTGGAAAAATATTTTCTCCACCTGTAATTATAACGTCTTTTTTCCTGTCAAGCAGCCAGACGAACCCGTCTTTATCCACTCTTGCTATATCGCCTGTTCTCAGCCAACCGTCTTTAATCGTTCTTTCAGTTGCTTCCTTGTTTTTATAATATTCTTTCATTACCCCCCTGCCTCTGACAAGGAGTTCTCCTGGCTCGCCTCTTGGAACAGGTTGCATATTTCTGTAAACAATCTGAACTTTCCATCCATATCCCGGAATACCAATGGATCCGATTTTATCAAGATTACCAGTACCAAGATGAACACACCCAGGACCAGATGCTTCTGTCAGTCCATAGTTTGTGTCATATTCGTGGTGGGGAAAAACCGCCTCCCATTTTCTTACAAGAGTTTCAGGAACAGGCTGGGCGCCCATATGCATCAGCCTCCATCTTGAAAGATCATAATCTTTTAAATCAATCTCCTTATTTTCAATTGCAACAAGGATATCATGGGCCCAGGGCACAAGAAGCCAAACTATTGAAACAGATTCTTCTGAAACAGCAGTTATTATGTCCCGGGGTTTACTGCCTTTTAAAATCACAGCCTTTCCTCCGGCTCTAAGACTTCCCAGCCAATGCATTTTTGCACCTGTATGATAAAGAGGAGGAATACATAAAAACACATCGTCTTTTGACTGCCCATGATGATTGTGCTCAACTTCGCAAACATAGGAAAGATTATCATGGGTTAGAAGAACTGCCTTGGGATCTCCTGTTGTTCCTGAAGTAAAATACATTGCAGCATCATCTTCGGGCTTTAACTCAACCCTGTCCAAAACCTCTTGATTTTCATCCTCTGATAAAAAATCTGAAATATGAATACTGTAAAAAGGAGAAACTTCTTTTTTACCTGTAAATACAAATAAGAGGTTTTTATCCTTTAAATCATCATAAATTTCATCAAGTCTTTCTATAAAAGTCTCATCAAAAAAAACAGCTTTTGCTTCAACAAGATTAATACAATTTCTTATTGTCTTACCCATAAACCTATAGTTTATAGGTACAACAAGAGCTCCAAGTTTTAAAATTCCAAAGTAAACAGGAAGCCATTCCAAAGAATTCATCATGAGATGAACAACGCAATCGCCTTTTTTCAGATTTCTATGGTGAAGATTTGTTGCGATTTTACCTGAATATTCCCCAAACTCTTTCCAGGTAAGGGTTTTTCGTAATTTTTTCACGGGCTCAAGTTCAACAAGTGCACAATCATCACTGTATTTTTTTCTGTTTGAATCCAGTATGTCGGTTAGTAGAGGAAGTTTTGACTCCAACTCAAACCCCTTTCTATATTTGTAAACAAAAGCTTAAATTTAAATTCAATTCTTTTACACAATAAAAAAACAATCCCAACAAATACCCCTCATCTTGAATTTCATCAAGTATTTTTACCAGATCTCCAATTAAATCTAAATTCTTGCTCCAAGCTTATACCATTCAATTTCCTGAAGATTTTTGGCAAGGGAGTGAATTTGACCAGAGTTAACAAATTCTTTTTTTTCTTTTCTGTCATTTATATTATGAATTGAAAGAAGAAAGGCAAGGGCCTTGTTTTTAGCTGATTCATCTGGGGTAAGCACATCTTTTCTTCTTGTATAATAAGGATCTTCACCTTTGGCACAAGGCTTTCCAAAAACATTAAAATGCCTGCAGGCCAAAGGACGCATGGGATGAATTGAGCAAGCACCTTGAATTAAAAAAGGGCAACCACCGCTATTTTTAAATCTAGTAAGCTTTTCCTTTAGCAACTTTTGTTTTTCTTTTTCAGCTTTTAAAATAACATACCAATAAATCCCCAGAAGCTCCATTGGATAAACCGGAATGGTAACATGGGTTGAGCAGCAGGCTGAACACCCTCTTGCACAGGCAAGTTTTCTACCCTTACTCTCCTCTTTCATTATGAGTTCATAAATTGCTTTATCAGCAGTATGATAAGAATCAAGAAGATCAGAAAGCCAGCCGGTTTCCTTTTCGTCTTCTGGAAATGAAAGCCTCTTTGGTTTTGGATAATTTTTTGCAAGTCCTTTTGATTTGCTCATTTAACACCTTTTAATAAACTGAGTTGAGTTGGTTTGTTTTTTAACCAAGCAACTCATTGTGAAATTTTACTTACAGAACCTGTAAAATCAGATTTAAATATCATTTGCAAGAAGTTTTACAAAACTTAAGCGGGTAATTAATATCCTGGTGTGTATTTTTTACACAATCGTGATTTAACAAATTCAGTAAAAACTGCCCAAATAAAGATTAAATCTGATTTTTTTACTCTAAAAGCCCTGATTTAAAGGGTTTTGTTTTTTGGCACGCAAATTGAATATAAGATTAGTAGATTAACTAAGGAGGTTAATAATTATGAAAAAAACATTATCAATATTATCAATTACAATTTTTATCTCAGTTATTCTCATTTCTTCAGCATCTGCAATGAGAGTGGGACAGGGCAATCTGGGAAAAGGCGGTTATCATTGTTTCAATAACCTTACCCCTGAAGAGCAAAGCTTAATTAAAACTGAAAGAGCAAATTTTTTTAATCAAACAAAAGGCTTAAGAACTGATATTTTCAATAAAAAAATGGAGCTTGAGCAGGAGTTTGCAAGTGAAACTATTGATACTGCAAAAGTAAAAACACTAAGAAGTGAAATTTTTTCCTTAAGACAGTCAATGGCAGAAAAAAGACAGGCTCATTTAGAAAAAATCAATGAAATAATACCTGGATATTCAAACTGCGGTTTTGGTCCAAATCAGGGAAAAAAGCATTATAAATCAAAAGGCATTGGCGGATGCCGAGGATTTATCTAAGCTTCCTAGTATAAATTGAACCTAGACAGACATCTCCTCCTAGAGATTAAAAAAAGTTCAATAACCACATTACCCTAAGCAAAAACCAACCCGGTTTTTCTCCTCTCCAAAGGGCGGCTACTAAAGCCGCCCTTCCCTTTTTATATCAGGCCTAAAAAAAAAGGCTTCAAATTAATTTGAAGCCTTATAAATAATCTTTGTTTTTTTATTGATCAAAAAACTGACTAAATTTCTGGATAATCAACAACCATTCTCTTTATATAAAACAAGGTCATGAAAATAGTTGCCTTGGCAGTTATTTCATTGTTTCTTGCCCTGGAAAGATAATAAATTGAATCTAAAACATCAGTTGCTGTGGCAACACCTTTTTCAAAGGAAAGCTCGGTTATTCTTAAATTTTCCTCTGCTTCAGTTATACCTTCACGGGCAACAAAATGATTTTTTTCAGCTGTTTGAGCATCAATAAGGAAATTACCAAGCTGGGTTGTCAGCTCATTTTCAAGTTCAGCAAGAGAATATCTAACCCTTTCAGTTTCAAGTCCAGCCTTGTCAATCTTTTTATATTTTTTCATTCCGTCAAAAAGATTAATTCCCAAATTAAGCTGTAATCTTGTTTCATCTTCCCTTGTACTAGAGTCAAAGGCGTAATATTCATCTGAATAATATCTTTGCATAAGAACCAGGTCTATTTTTGGATAAAATGAAGCTTGTGCAAGCTTTCTTGTCTTTTCTGCCTTTTCAATGCCTGCTTTTAAAATTTTAAAATCTGTTCTATTGGAAAGCATTGTGGTTTTATATTCTTCAAAAGGTGAAAAAACAGGAAGAGATTCAAATAAAGAAAAATCAATGTCACTAAATTCAAGGGAAAGTTTAGTTACCCTATTGAGCATATTAAGAGCTTTTTCCACTTCATTTTCAGCCATGGCAAGGTTTTGCTCAGCGTCATCTTTTTCTACTTTTACTGTAAGAACATCTCTTTTTTTTGCAACTCCTACATCATATTTGAGCAAAACATTTTCATAACGCTCAGAATATGCCTTAAAAGCATCCATGGCAACAAGCCTTCTTGCCTCGGCCTGATAAACCTGAAGAACCCTAAGAGCGACTTCAAGACCTATGTCATGTTTTATATCTAAAAGTTCATAATCAGATGTTTTCAAATCAAGATCTGCAATTGCAATCTCAAGCTTGTCTTTAAATCCATGGAAGAGATTCTGGGTTAAAAAAACTGCAAACTCACTGTTTTTTATATTTTCTAACTTCATGTTTCCAAACCTGGATGATTCATCAAGTTTGTTTGCGGTATATCCAGCATCAAGGGATGGAAGATAATCTCCTTTTTGAATTTTTTGCTCAAGTTTTGCCTGCTCAACTGCAAGTTGATATGACTTAACAATTTCCCTGTTTTCAATGGCAGCCTTGTACATATCAAAAATTGTAACTTCTCCTGAATAGCTGGAAAAGGGCAATAGAAAAATTAATGCTGAAATCAGCAAAATTTTTTTAAATTTAATCATTAATCAAAACCTCCCTGTTATATTACAATATAAAATAAAAAGCAGCTTACCTAAACTAAGCGTTTCTGCTTCTTTCTACCATTTTCCTCATTAATTCTACATAAGTTTTCTTATCTTCATTATCTAAAAGACCTAAAATTTCCCTCCCCTTCATTTTTTTTATTTCTCTTAATTCAGAAAAAAAACTTTGACCTTTTTTTGTAAGAGACAGTCTTACAATTCTTCTGTCAGCCTCTGACCGTTTTCTTTCAACAAATTTTTTTTCAACAAGCTTGTCTGCAATTGAAGTAAGAGAGCTGACCACAAGATTCATGTGCTCAGCAATATCTTTCATTCTTTCATCCCCATTTTTCCCAAGAAAAATAATCACCTTAAGCTCCTGCTCACTTAATTGGGATTCTAAAACAGCAGACGCAGAATTATCAGCGTCTTTAAGCTTGTAAAAAAGGGTCTCCCAATAATCTATAAGTTCATCAAGGAGCTTATCCCAATTTTCCATTCTCATCCTTTAATATTTCAAATTTATAAATTTTCGATTTAAAAACATTTCAAAAATTGAACGATTAAAAATTTAAACTTTAACCCTTAAAAAGTAAAGTTAAAAATCACTTAAAGTTCCGGTTAAAAAAAAGAACTTCAAAAAGAATTGAAATTTTTTGAAACAATAACAAACTCACTTGGATTTAAACTCGACGAATTCTCAAAAAATGCTATATCATGATTAGAAGAAAAGTTAAAAAAAGTATTTAAAAATTCAAATTCATAAGTTCCAGAATTATTTCTTAATGCAAAGTATTACTTATTCCAGAAAAAAACTGAAAGGAAACCAAATGAAAAAAATAATTTTAGCCCTGATTATTTCTATTTTTACTCTATCGCCTTTGTACGCAGAAAAAATGATAAGAACAGGTGAAAATCTTGAAATCTGGTTTGATACAGGAGGCCCTCCAGGAGGAGCCTATGGAACTATTGTATATAATGGAGCAAAACAGGCAGGATTTGATCTGGGAGCCAAAGTAAAATTCATGTATTCTGAATGGTCGCCTCAAAAAATGGTGGAAAACTTTAAAACAGCTCTTTCAGCAAGGCCTGACGGAATTGTTGTAATGGGTCATCCAGGAGATTTGGCCTATGCCCCTTTTATTGAAGAAGCACAAAAAAAGGGAATAATTGTAACCTGTATTGACACTCCCCTTCCCTCTTTACAGGAAAACTATATTTCCCAGGGTTTTGGCTACATTGGTCCTGACAATTACAATCAGGGACAAAGTATGGCAAAAGAATCCATCAAAAGATTTAACCTTAAAAAAGGAGACAGGGTTTTTGTCTGGGGACTTAAAAGACTTCAAACAAGAGGCCTTCGCACCAAAGGTATAATTGAGGTTTTGGAAGATGAGGGAATAAAAGTGGATTATCTTGAAATTTCCACTGAAATTGATAAGGATTCTTCCCTTGGAACTCCTGTAATTACAGGATATGTTTCTGCCAATCCTGATCTAAAGGCAATGATAATTGACCATGGAGCACTTACTTCCCAGATGGAAAACTTTTTAAGAGCTTCAAATATCGGCCCAGATAAAATACATGTTGCAGGCTTTTCACTTTCTCCTGCAACAGCTGAAGCCATTGAAAAGGGATATGTTGACCTTATTGGAGATGCCCAGCCGTTTTTACTTGGATATCTTTCCATAACCCAGATTGTTCTTACCAAAAAATTTGGCTTTTCAGGCCTTACCATTGATACAGGAAGCGGGTTTATAGGTAAAAACGAAATTGAAAAAATTAAACCTCTTGCCAAAAAAGGGTTAAGATAAATCTTGTTTATTGCCGAAAGTTTTTTTAACTTCCGGTAAAATTTAAAAAGGTTTTTTAATAAATTCTATGGATATTATAAGACTTGAAAATATTTGGAAAAACTTTGGTGAAATCCATGCCCTTAAAGGAGTGAATTTCACCCTTAAAAAAAATGAAATTGTAGGCCTTTTAGGAGATAACGGAGCAGGCAAGTCAACACTTGTAAAAATAATGTCTGGAGTTTTCCCCCATGATAAAGGCAATTTTTTTCTCAACGGAAAAAAAATTGAAAAATTTTCCACAAAGCTTGCAAGAGAAAACAAAATAGAAACAGTTCACCAGGACAGATCCCTTGCTGAAAACCAGGCAATCTGGCGGAATTTTTTCATGGGAAGACATAAAACAAATTTTCTTGGTTTTATAGACAAGAAATTTGAAAAAAAAGAAACCCTTAAAATTCTTCAGAAAAATTTAGGCCTTAAAGGAGTTGGAATCACACCGGATTCTCCTGTTTCATCACTTTCCGGAGGAGAAAGGCAGGGTCTTTCCATAGGTCGTGCCATGTATTTTGACTCTGAAGTAATCATACTCGATGAACCGACAACTGCCCTGGCCCAGAATGAATCTCAAAAAGTAATTTCATTTATCAAAGAAATTAAAAATCAGGGGAAATCATGCATTCTTATAACCCATAATTTAAGGCATGTTTTTGAAGTTGCAGACAGATTTGTGATTGTTTCAAGGGGGAAGACAGACACAATAATAAATAAAGCAGACACAGATCTTGACAATCTTACAAAGATTTTAATTGACCATGCCGGAATATAAAATGAAATTTATTTTAAGATACAGACACCAATTCATAATCACCTTGATTTTATTATCACTTCTTGTTCTTTTCATGTTTTTAAGCCCAAGAACATTTCTTTCTTCAGGGATTTACTCTGCTTATATGTCCACAATTCCCTTTACTGCTATTTTGGCACTAGGGCTTACCTTAGTCATTGTTTGCGGTGAAATGGATCTTTCTTTTCCGGCAGTAATGGCAGCTTCGGGATTTGTATTTTCAATTATTTTTATTGAAACAGGAAGTGTGTTTTTAGGTTTTATAGCCGCAATTTTAACAGGCGGAGTCTGTGGAGGATTAAACGCATTTTTAATTGTAAAAATTGGAGTCCCCTCAATTATTGCAACAATTGGAACCCAGTTTTTTATCAGAGGACTTACAGTTCTTCTTGCACAAGGACTTGCAAAAAGCCTTATTGGAATAAGGGACACATTTGGCTATCAAATTCTTTCAGGAAGAATTGCTGGATTTATTCCAATGCAATTTGTCTGGCTTATAATTTTAACCATTATCTTTATTTTAATTTTAAACAACCATGTTTTAGGAGACAGGATAAAATTTACCGGAGACAATTCAAACGCAGCAAAAATAATGGGAATTTCCGTAGACAAAACAAAAACTTATGTATTTATAATTATGGGTTTGTGCAGCGGATTTTCAGGAGCTCTTGTCTGCTGTGAAATGGCAAACTGGTGGCCCACCCAGGGTGAAGGATTCATGCTTGTTGTTTTTGCATCGGTTTTTATAGGGGGAACTTCAGTTTATGGGGGAAAAGGAACAATTTATGGAACATTTGTTGGCAGCATAATAATCTCAATGATTGAAGCAGGACTTGTAAGTGCTGGAGCACAAGGCTTATGGACAAGACTTGTTTATGGAATAGTAATAATTACAGCTGTTTCCTTTTATGCAAAAACTTCTGGAAAAAAATCTGGCCAATAGAAATTACCGCTATTTCACTTATCCTAAGGATAGATACAGCAAATGAGTAAATTAAAAAAAGAAATTACAACCTATCGCTATTTTTTTAGTATTTTTTTACTTATAGGGCTCTTTATAGCTGGAGCTATAACAGTTTTTTATAATTTGGAGAAAAAAGACCATCTTTCCTGGATAAAAATTGAAGAAAAGACAAAAACAAAGATGCAGGCAGAATTAATTAATTTAAATCTAAAAGATATTGTTTCAGACTTAAATTTTTTATCCAGACAAAATGAGCTTTTATATATGATTGAAAGTGGTGATAAACACTATATTGATAAATATAGCTAAGGAATATTTAGCATTTAGCCAAGAAAAAAACAAATATGACCAAATTAGATTTATCAATGAAACAGGGATGGAAAAAGTCAGAATAAACTTCAATAAAGGGAACCCATCTATCATCCCTGAAGCCAACCTCCAGTCAAAAAAAGATCGATACTACTTCAAAGAAACTATGGCTCTTTTGCCAAACGAATTTTTCATCTCACCATTTGATCTTAACATAGAAAACAAAAAAGTTGAAAAACCCTTAAAACCAATGATTCGTTTTGCAGTACCGATTTTTAACAATGCCAATAAAAAACAAGGAATTGTAATTCTCAACTATCTTGGCGAACAATTAATTGAACCCATGGAAAAAAGAGACAGTCTTTCTCCTGGTAATCTTATGCTAATCAATTCAGATGGTTATTGGTTACATGGCCCCGACAAAGATCTTGAATGGGGATTTATGTTCGAAAACAAAAAAAACTATAAATTCTCATTAAAATTTCCTAAATCCTGGGAAATTATTCAATCCTCTGATGTTTGCCAATTCTCCAATACAAAAGGATTATTTACTTCAACCACAGTTTACCCGCTCAAAGAAGAGCTCAAATCAAATTCAAATAAAATATCCAGCACCAATCCAAAAAACATAAAAGCTGATAAATATTATTGGAAAGTAATTTCCCATGTCCCAGCCCATAGACTTCAATTAGAAAACCGGGGGCTTTTGACCAAACTTCTTTTTTTATCAATCTTATTGTTTTTATTAGCAGCAATTCCCTCATGGGTAATAGCCAGGCTAATGACAAAAAGAAAACAATTGCAGCTAAAGCTCTATCATTCAGCAAATTATGATAAATTAACAAATCTTCCTAACAGAGGAATGTTTATAAACAGATTAGAACAAGCAGTAAAAGAATCAAAACGCTACCAGCGTAAATTTGCATTGTTTTTTATTGATCTTGACGGTTTCAAATCAGTGAATGATACCTTAGGCCATGATGCCGGTGATAAACTTTTAATTCAAGTATCAGAAAGACTGATTAAGTCTGCAAGAGAATCTGATACTATAGCCAGATTAGGAGGAGACGAATTTACCATAATTTTTCCCACCATAATTTCTTCAGAACATGCAAAAACAGGTGCTTTAAAAATTATCAAAACCTTATCCTCACCCTTTGATATTGACGGGGAAGAAGTTCAAATTGGGGCAAGCATAGGAGTCAGCATATATCCAGATAATGGAAAAGACATGGAAACCTTAATAAAAAAGGCGGATGACGCCATGTATCTTGCAAAAAAAGAAGGAAAAAATGATTATAGATTAAGCACAGCTTGATTGGATTATACTGCCAGTTTTTCTTAATTTGATATTTTGGTAGTTTTTATTGACTTAGATAACTCTGATTCACCATCATTGCATCTTCAAGTAAATGAGTAAATACTATCTCTGATTTCCTGGTAAACACTTCTTTATTGTAGCTGTCAGGAAGAAAATTATCTAATACTTTTTCAACCCTTAATTTGACTTTTCTCCTAGGTTGTTCATCTTTGTACCAGTCTACTACTTTAGTTTCACTATCATCTCTCATAATTGCTTCGTATAGTTTTTTAGCTGATAGTTTTACTTGCTCTTCTTCTTTTTTAGTTAAATTGTCTTTCTTCAATAAATCATATAACTCTAATTCTTCATCTGTTAAACCTTCTTTAATATTTCTTTCATCTTCTTCTTTTAAATCATCTACAAAATCTATCAGATCTTCATAGTAATTTTCATTACTGGAGTTACCTGAATTATATCTATCTATTATGGCTTTATATCTTTCAGAGAAAGAAATTCTTGTCTTGTTTTCTTGTAATAGCTTTTCAAGTTTTTCTTCTATAAAGCTTCTAAGCTCTTGTATTTCGATATTTTTATAGGGTGATTCTTGTATTTTTCGCTTTATATCTTCGGTGTCTATTTCTGCAAGACTTATAGTCTTCATAGCCTTTATTCCATATTCTTCAGAACCATCTTCTTTTACAGAATTAGCTTTAACACTTAAATCCAATGTTTTATCTAGTTCAATTTTAGCCCTATCTATGTTAACATCTCTAACAGCAGCCTTAAACATGTCGTCTAAATAAAATATAATAGTAAGATATTTATTGTTCCATCTCTTTTCAAATACTTCTGGTTTGCTGCCTTCATATATATTTCTACATAAATTTGTATAAATCTTAAATTCTTCTTTGTAATCATCTTTATCTAGTAATATATTTAGATATTCTTCAAATAAAGATATTCTAGAAAAGGCTTCATCTACCTCTAATATCTTATCAAAATCTATATCAAGTTTCTTACAAAACTTATAAGTTTCATCTATAGTTTGATCCAATAAATCTAGCATAGCTTCTATATTTTTCACAGGCATTTCGTCTTCATTATCTGGATTCGCATAGTCACCAAGGGCTCTCTTCATAGATTTAAATAGATTTAGATAGTCTACTATTAGACCTGAGTTTTTTCCTGGATATACCCTATTTACTCTTGCTATGGCTTGCATTAGGGTATGCCCCTTCATAGGCTTGTCTAGGTACAAGGTAGATACACTAGGGGCATCAAATCCCGTTAACCACATTGCACATATAAATACTAAGGATAGTGGATGATTTGGGTCTTTGAAGTTATCTTCTATATCATGACCATTTGCATCTATATAATTTATTCTTTCCCTATGTTTTTTAATATCTAGTCCATATTTTAGTTTTGGTAGCCTAAAATTGACCCACTAAAGCACAAAATTGCAGCTGAAAATTGACCCACCCAAAGAAAACTTCTGATAATCTGAAAATATACAAAGACCAGATATCAGGAGAGAGGGGATGATA